>CAZPWZ010000119.1:0-6995 GCA_964590675.1 uncultured Draconibacterium sp. | reverse complement strand
AAACATTACAACCGTTGCAAAACAGCTGAAGGACCTCATGATGCATTATGCCTCCACCCAGGAATTCGAAAAGGCACATTTCGTGAAGGAAAAGCTGGCGCTGCTCGACAAGTACCAGAGCAAATCGACGGTTGTAAATCCATCGATCAATAATGTGGATGTGTTTTCGATAACGGCCGCCGGATTGCATGCCTATGTCAATTTCATGAAGGTGATGAATGGCGCCATCATCCAGGTTCATACCATCGAGATGATCAAGAAGCTGGACGAAAGTCCCGAAGAGCTCCTCGAAATGGCCATTACGGAGATCAGGCAGCGTTTTGAAAGTGTTTCACCCGAAATCATCGTGCCGTTTTCATTGGAATATGACATTCCCGGGGTCAGTTTCACCATTCCTAAAATCGGCGACAAAAAGAAATTGCTGGAGCTTTCGGAGCGTAACGTAAAATATTACCAGCTCGAAAAGGAAAAGCAGAAGGAACTTGTGGATCCGGAACACAAATCGCGCCGCATCCTCGACACCATGATGAAGGATTTGCGCATGACCGAATTACCGGCACATATCGAATGTTTCGACAATTCGAACATCCAGGGCGACAGTCCGGTGGCAGCCATGGTATGCTTTAGGAACGCCAGACCCGACAAGAGCGAATACCGCCATTTTAATATTAAAACTGTGGAGGGCCCCAATGACTTTGCCTCGATGGAGGAGATCATTTTGCGCCGGTACCAGCGGCTTATGGATGAAGCGAAGCCATTGCCCCAGCTCATTATCGTCGATGGCGGGAAGGGCCAGTTGAGCGCCGCCCTGAAAAGCCTCGGCAAACTTGGCCTGTCGGGAAAAATGACCGTGATCGGCATTGCAAAAAAACTGGAGGAAATTTATTATCCCAATGATTCGCTGCCGATGTACCTCGATAAAAAATCCGAAACGCTGAAGATCATCCAGCAAATGCGCGATGAAGCCCATCGTTTTGGGATCACTCACCACCGCAGGAAACGGGAAAAGGCGACCATGTCACCGCAACTTATGGAAATTCCCGGAATCGGGTTCTCCTTCAATCAGAAACTGCTCTGGAAATTCAAATCCGTAAAAAATATCAAACTGGCCTCCCTTGAAGAGCTGCAGGAGGTTATCGGCAAGGCCAAAGGAAAGACCGTGTTTGAATACTTTCAGGCTACTCCCCGATAAGGGCCGCGTACTGGGCGGCATCGAGCAATTCGCTGATCTCGGACTGATCGGAGATCTTTATCTTAATCACCCATCCTTTTTCATACGGATCCTGATTGATGATTTCGGGAGTTGTGGTAAGGACTTCATTGAATTCCAGTACTTCACCTGAAACCGGCATAAACATGTCGGAAACGGTTTTTACAGCCTCGATAGTACCGAACGATTCATGCTTGCCCAGGGATTCTCCCACGGTTTCAACCTCAACAAAAACGATATCTCCCAATTCGTGCTGGGCAAAATCGGTGATGCCGATGTAAGCATTATCCCCTTCAACTTTCAACCATTCATGGTCTTTGGTGTACTTCAGATTTGCAGGAACGCTCATAGGTAATGTGTGTTTAAGATTTTTTCAAAAATACAATTTTTTTACGAATTATCAGTCGGCGGTTAATAATTTCACAAATCACCAAAAGTACGGGCATCCATTGGCACGCGTTGAACCTGTGAGACTGCCTCCGGTCAGGCAACCGGGCAGATGAACATGACCGGCCCCACGCCGCCGGTGACTGCTATTGCGCCAGGGTGAACCGCAGTGCGATACCGCCTCTTGTATTGGATGTACGGTACTGATTGGATACATAAGGTGTGTTGATCACCTTATCGAAATAGAACCTGACATTGAACCGTGCACTAAGGTTGTAATCGGCTGAAAAATTCAATGAGAATACCTGCTGACCAACCGAGATCTGGTTGATATCCTGGTCAACGCGGCGCAGCACTGTCTTGTTCTTGCGTATTGACAAATCGAGTTTCAGATTCAGGTCACTGTTGGTTCTTGTCTTCTTGCCGCCGCCAAGCACCCCCGACAGGTTGAAACGGATTCCCTTCAACCGGTAACCTGTCCCGATGATGAATTCACTGCTTGAAATTTCAGTGAGCTGGTTGTTGGAAAAACTGAAAGATATGTTCCTTGCCCGCCGGAATTCAACGCTTGCCAGCAAACTGTTCAGAAAGCCCATATCGATCTTGAGCAGCGGGTTGAATTGTTCCGTCAATGACACCACTGATATTTGCGCCTCGGGATAAAAATTACCTGCATCGTCAATCTGTGAAGGCATTCCATTCATCTCCCGGTAGAGGATATTCGAATTGAAACTTCCGACATTGTAGGTCGACAAATAGGCATGGGTGAGGGTAAGGGTGCGCAGGAATGTCTTGAAAATTCTAAGCTTTGCCAGTCCATCGTAGGTAATACGCCAGTTGGGCAAAGGGATCTTTGAGAAAGCGGTGAGGTTGATTTTTTCCGGATCCTTGCTGGAATAGGCTGAGAGGAATGAAGTAACCAGCACCTCCTGGTCCGTGGGTCCATATCCCACCGGAAATCCTGTTGAATCGTTATATCCGACCGAATTCGGATTTTGCGAGCCATAGCGCATGGCGATCTGCTTCCGGTACTCTTTCATTTTTTCGAATACCGGTGATTTCCCATCCCCATCCTCGCTGGCAAAGGAGGTTCCGATCATGATGTATGACATGGAGAAACTTCCCTGGTCCATGGGTGAATAGGTGCTGAATTCACCGGCAGCGTTGGCCTTGAAATATTCCTGGTGCGTTCTGGAGTACTGACGGTTGGCGACCACTTCAATACGCAGATCCCTTATTGGTTCGATGCTGATTGTCACATTCAGGTTCTCGTTGAATTTGTTCGCATAGGGGTTATTCAGCATGGTATCGGCCGTAATCCAGCCATTGGCGGTGGCCTTAGGCCTTATGTCGTGCTGGTCGCCAAATACGAAGCCAAGTCCCGGCGCATTCGAATTCCAGTTATTTCCCAGTGCGATGGGCTCCGGTTTGAAGCCCGGAAGCAGGGTTCCGGAACCCTGTGTATAGGTAAACCGTGCCGTACGGATCCCCATCAGGAACCGTAAAGTTCCGTCAAGTATGATCTTACCCACACTCGGCCCTGTTTTTTCCAGCTTCAGGCTATCCTGCTTGGCAAGATTTTTATCTTTGGGAGCTTTGGGCTCAGGTGGTTTGGCTGTCCTGGAACTCGCCATCGTATTCTGGTTTATTTTCTTCAGGTAGGGCACTTTGTTGTAAAGGGTGACCATGTTCAGCCCGCCGTTGATCGATGTGGTGACCGAGTTTTCAATTGAATTTCCATACTGGGCCTTGATGGAGAGCGGCGAGGCATTCCAGCGGTAATTCGCCTGGTAACCAAGATTCACATTAATGAAATCAAGGTAAGGAATTTTGGCAACCGGCACATCCCAGGTGGCATTGAAAGCCTGTGAATAGTTGTTCATGGTCCCGAAGGAGAATATTTCACCCCACACCTGGTCGCGGTTCGAACGGTCGATAGCTCCGGGGGGCTCGTTGACAAATGCGTTGGTGTTGGCAATGAGGCTCAGTCTCACCGAACGGGAAAAGTCATATTTCAGATCGTATGATCGTGTCCAGTCCCAGCGTTTTATATAAAAGGTCTCCATGGGGACAATTGCCCGGCTCTTGTTTCGGAACTTGCGCTGGTTAAATTCCCGGTTCATATCCGTTCTGAAGGCAAAGGATTTGGGCAGGTAATAGAAGTTGAAATCCTTGACCAGGCTAAATGCCTTAGAACTGTTCAGCCCTTTGACCCGTTGAAAAGGCAGCACATTCTTTGGCTGGGCAGCGTAATTGTATCCCAATCCCCCGGTATAACGTTTTTTCAGATCATATTCCACATCCACATCCCGGTGGTAAATTTCAGAATAGGCATAGCTGACATTGAAGTTTTCAACGTCGTATATCCTTGGCTTTTTATCGGAGGTACGATCCTTCCGTACATTCATGAGGTTAAAATTCTTGCGTTGGGTATAGCCCTGCGTAAGGTTCTTTATCGAATCTTTCTGATCCTTGGAGTCAAAGGCATTGATCACATCCTTGAGGTAAAGGTCGGGATTGAGCGGATCATATTTCGGACTGTTAAGCTGCATGGAATAATCGTAATGCATGGGGATCCTGACCCCGGATTTGGCAGGAAGGAACTTGCCCAACTCGAGATCGGTGTCGAATCCGAAGGTTAGGATCGACTCCATCATGCGTTCCGTCTGCTTTTGTTCGATGGAGCCGAAATTATTGCTCCCGTAAGAGCCTGTAAACTGAACACGGCCAAGGTCTGCCAGTTCCACTGCAACCCGGGCTGTAGCCGCCCACCCCATGTCGTTGTTGAAATCGGAGAGCCTGAGTTCGTCGACCCAGATCTCCGCGCATTTCGACTGTCCGTCATCATCCGGGAATTGTGAACTCTTCTTGGGGTTCCGTATTCCGATCATGATGGCGCGCACATCACTGATGGTCGGAGAGCCAACCACCGTGATCCGGTTACTGCCGTCAAACTCCGAATAGGGGGTTGAGGCCGTCAGTTCCATGCCCTTATCGCGCATGGCAACCAGGCGGTTGTACTTGACCTGTACCAGTCGTTCCAGTTCGATGTCAAAGGCATTGCTTTCGGGCCAGATGGCATCGGGATTATCAATCCTGGTGCCCCATGGCGTAAAACTCAGCGGAATTTCATATTCGTAATAGTTATCGGTAAAATCTGATCCGAGGCGCATCACAATGGTCAGATCACCGGCTTTCAAATTTTGCGAACGGATTGATTGTTCCGCATGAACAAACATTTTCAACCGCTTGAACTGGCGAAAGTCGAAATCGGTTGTTTTATATGCGGCCCTGGCATCGCCATCGACGAGGTTGCAGACCTTGAACGACATAGACTGTTCGTTCAGTTTCTGCATGTTGGTTGATCCCCAGTTGGTTTCACGCTCGATGCCGGGAGGAATGACATACGGGATGGGTTCCTTGCTCCCGTTCTCTTCAATACTTACGGTCGCGATGTCGAACTGGGTCTGGTTCTGGTTATCATCGGGAATATACTCACCCGGCGAGAGCAAACTGTAGGCGTATTTGCGCCATTCGCCGCGGGTGAGTTCCAATGTGGCAAACCGGCAAACCATCGGGCGCTGGACATTCTTGAAGAACATGCGCATGAACCTGATCGAGTTAAAATCACTGATATTCCCTACAACCTGGTCAGGTGTATGGATTGGAATTTTAAACTGGTACCAGTTAACAGCTCCGCGTGTTCCGTCGGCAAGGGGAATATCGGTTGCACGATACACGTTGGTGATGTAATTCGTCCCCGGTTTCATCTGGTCGCGCCGCAGCTGAACTACGTACTGGAAGTAGCGTTCCGCTTCACTCAGCGTGTTGTCCTTATTAATATCCTCAACGTTGGGAAGGGTTGTGGCTGTGGTGGGATAATTTTCAGGCGACTGCTCCGCGTTGGGGCTGTTTCCATCGGGTCCGTTATACTTCTTGTAACGGTTTAAAATGCTGCTGAAATAGGGATCATTGTCATAATCGGTTCCCCGGAAATAATGAAAATCATCCGCTGAAGGGTCGACGGAGGCATTTTTATAGGCCCCCGATCCTTGCCCGAAAGCATTTCTGACCTTGACGAGATAGGTGGTATCAAAAAACGAAAGTTCATCCTGGTTGCGCAATCCGTCGTAACCAACATCCTGGAAGGGACGGGAAGCTGCGTTGTAGTCGAAGGCATCCACCAGGGCCTGGAGCTGCGGAACACGTCCCCAGACGGTTGTGTCGACACCCTCTGCCAGTTCATTGACCGGCAGGCCATTTTCAAAACTCTTTCGACCATCGCGGAGTATATCCTCGGAAATATCGCCAAGGTTAAAATAAAGCTGTCCGGTGTTCGTCGTGTCATAAACAAAGGGATCCATCATCCAGAATTCGATATACTGGATGTTCGTCGCTTCAAAATCGGTGGTTTCAATTTTGCGCATCACCCCTCCCCAGCGTGTTTCAGGATTCGCCAGGGTGCCGTCTTCGTTCAATCCTTTGGAATAAGCAGTCGGAGTTACATCGTAATTATAGGGACCCAATTCCGAAGGATAGTAAGCAAGGTTCAATACAGCCATGTTTACAGGAACGCCGTTAAGCGGTTGCTTGTTAGGAAAGATTTCAGTTTCCCATACCTGGCGCACATGATGGTTCGACAGCTCCTGGTTCGATACATTGGGCGGTATCAGGCTCGTATTCTTATCGTAAAACAACGGGTCAACTATGTACCAGGCCAGTTTGGCACGGTTAAAACCATACAGCAGGCCTGTGCCGGATCCCGCTTCAGGGAACATCCCATTGGTTGGCTGTCCCTGGGGTGTGCTGGCCATAAACCAGGTGCCGATATTTTTCAGATCGATGGTCGACTTGGCTCCTTCAAAGTCGTCGATATAGGTGGTACCCGCCGCCCCAATGGCCTTGGAATGACCGGGGATGAAATGGGCGAACTCGGCGTCAACCGCAATGGACGACTGGGCCTTGGTGGAAATGAGAGGCAATGCATCAATAAAGCGTGTGATCAGCCGCGACTGCGTCCGGTAAGAAAGATTGAGCCCCCAAACTGTGTTCGAAATCGGTTCATCACCATAATTCACCTTCTGGGTAAGCGGCCGTTCATTCAGGTTTAACACCGTTGCCCCGACAATGAAATCCTTATTGACCTTATAATCGATGTGAGCCCCCATCAAACGCTTGGTTTGTACATTGAACATCTCATTGCTTTCAAGGGAGATGTTGATGGGTGTGCCGGATGACATGATGCCTTCGTTGATGATCCGGACCCGGCCCAGCGTATAGTCGACCGTATAATCAACATTCTCCATCAGCTGAACACCGCCGGCTGTAACCCTCACCGATCCGGCAGGAACATTCAGTGCATTGAGTGAAATTTCGGAACCTGACGCGGATTTGTAAA
>CAZPWZ010000118.1:0-7003 GCA_964590675.1 uncultured Draconibacterium sp. | reverse complement strand
CATCAGGCGGGTTGGTCGCAAATTCAATGAAGAGCCTGGTGACGGGCAGAACGCCATCTTTTTTCCGCCCACCCTTCGGGGTCGTCAATCCCATGGTAAGCAATGCCCTCAAAAACAGGCACTGGCAGGCAATATGCTGGGATACCCGTTCATTGGACACCATGGTTGCAGATAGCCGGAAAATAATGAATCGTATTCATAAACGATTGAGGCCCGGCTCAATCATCCTGCTGCATGATTTCACTCCATTCGTTGAAAATCACCTGGAAGAACTTTTACTTTTAATCAGGAGGGAGGGATTTGAGATAGTCCCCTTGGATCAATTACTGAAACTCCCCGCCTATGCATCCTGATTCAACAGCCCGGGTAAATACTTGCTTGCCGCGAAAAGCGCCTGGTAAAACTATCCATGGATGGCAATCCTCCCTGGTTGTTTCCTTCCTTGCTGTGATGATTTCATTTTTCCCTTGCCATGCCAGTTCTCAGAATAAGCCTATGAATGCGGCCTCTGTCGAAGCACTGAGAGCCCAGGTGAAAGAGCTGGCACACAGGACCCATACGATTTCCAGCGATTTTATCCAGGAGAAGAATATGGCCATGATTACAGAAAAGATCATCTCGCGGGGCAAGTTTTATTTTAAAAAGGACAGGATGCTCCGCTGGGAATATACAGATCCTTTCTCCTACCTCATTATCATACGAAACGATCAGATTTCGGTTAAAGATGAAAATAAAGTGACTCATTTCAATGTCAAGTCAAACAAGGTATTCCTTGAGATAAACCGGATCATCCTTGGCAGCCTCCAGGGAACATTATTGAACGATGAGGCAAATTTCACACCTGCTTTTCTTGAAAACCCATCGTCGTATGTTGTCACGCTCAAACCCCTGGCTCCAAAACTAAAGGAATCAATTTCAGAAATTGTCATTCATTTTGACCGAACGGATGTTACAGTCAACCGGGTTGAAATGTTCGAACCGGGAGGTGACCGTACGAAGATCAGTTTCACCAATAAAAAACTCAACCAACCCATATCCGATGAGAAGTTTGTGGCTCATTAGCATACTGTTAATACTGGCCGCCGGATGTGTGTCGATCAAACCGAAAGGATTGACACGGATCGAAACCGGGACGCGGGACACGGGACACGGGACAGAATCAAGTCATCTGTCACGTTTCACGCTATATAAAGCCACCCTGGATATCAGGAAACACCATCTCACTGGCTTGCTGGTCGTTAAGCGCATGGACTCGGCCACTTCGGCAGTAAATGCTGCACCTGCATCCTATCCTGTTTACCGCATCGTCTTTGCCAATGAGATCGGGATGACCTTTTTCGACTTTGAACTGAGGCAGGATTGTTTCAAGGTGATTTCATGTTTTGAATCACTCAATAAAAATGCGCTGATTAAAATCTTCGAGACTGATTTCAGGTTATTGACAGGGATTGACTCCCTGCAAAAAGTAAATTATTATTTACAACCCGAACGAAACATGCGGGTCATTTCGGCCAAGGCAGGATCATATAAAATATGGCAAACTTATTCACAGCCAGGTGATACCCTTCATCAAACAGCCGGAAAATCAAATATTGCAGACCCGGTGATAATTTCATTCCTGAAATATGCTGATGGATTCCCGTCAAAAATAACTGTCGAAAACCCATTTATCGGAATGAAATTGTCTCTCAGGCTGTTGGACCGGAGGTAAAATTCCAGGGATCCGAGGCTGGGATTCAGCAATCCCGTGCGATATATTCTGATTATCAGCCAGGAAAACGATCAGGCCTTCTCCAGGGTAAAATAAAATGTAGTTCCCTTCCCTACCACACTCTCTGCCCATATATTTTCCTGCATTTTTTCAACGAATTCCTTGCATATAACAAGCCCAAGACCTGTTCCCGTCTCATTGTCGGTACCATACTGCTTTTTGGTATCGTCAAGCTCGAATATTTTTTCCAGTGATTCCTTTTTTATTCCAATCCCGGTATCGCTGATAGTAACTATTGTTTTATTGTTGGAAACCATTGCGTTGATGGTAATGCATCCTCCCGCCCCGGTAAATTTGACCGCATTCGAGGTAAGGTTTTGAATGATGGTACTGGTCATGGACTTGTCGGCAAAAACATGGCAGGACACGTCAACCTGGTTAGCCAGGTCGATCGATTTGATCCCTGCCTGCGTTTTGAGAACATCAACTACATTCTGCGCAACTTCATGCAAACTGAATTTTTCAGGATTTACTCTGATCTTTCCGGATTGTGACCTGGCCCAGGTGAGCAGGTTGATCAGGAGTTTGTGCATGGAAACAGCCGAATGGTTTATATTCGCAATAAATTTTCTGCGTTCATCATCGGAATATTCATTATATTCCTTCAGCAGTATATCAGAAAACCCAATTATGGTGTTGAACGGCCCCTGTAAGTCGTGCGAAATGATTGAAAAATACTTGTCCTTCGTATCATTCAGCTCTTTGAGTTTGTGCTGATCTTTAATGATAATTCGTTCGGCATCGTTCTTTGTCTGAATTACCTCATTGATATCCGCAGAAAACATCCTTAATTCATGCAGGCTATAATCCTCCTCACTGAGTTTTGACCCTGTTTTTACGGACCATGAAAGCTTGTGCATGAAAACCTCAAAGTTCTCATCGATACTGCGTGAAATCCATCTGGCGAACATAGTAACAACCAGTAAAATAATAATCAACAGGCCAAAACTTAGTAAAATTCTTATCGCAACTTTTTTGATAAGTTGTTTGCGTTCACTGGCGATCTGCTGATCAATCTCATCAACATAAATTCCGGCTCCAACCATCCATTTCCATTCCTTGATACCCTTGATAAATGATATCTTCGGAGCAACCACATCCGAGTTTAGTTTTTTCCAGTGATAATTTATAAAACCACCGCCGGGATTCTGCACCGCCTTATACTCTTCCTGGATAACCTTTAATCCTTTGGCGTCGGTCATTTCCCATATATAATCCCCGGGTTTGAATTTTTTTGAATCGATGATAACAGCATGGCCATCATATGTATTAACAAAAATATAACCATCACTGCCAAATCGGATCCTCCTGATGGTCTCCTTTACCTCCTCCTGGATATCCTTTTCAATATTGTCGAGATATTCACCGCAGCCGATATAAAGATTCATCGGTTCGAACAATTTAATGAAGGAAGTTTTCGGATAGATCATCACGCTGTCGATACCAGGCTTAGTCCAAAAATCCGTAACAAAGCCCTCTCCTTCTTTTTTAATGAGGTTGATCTCATCCCTGATCACATAATTTCCCTTTTCATCCCTGAGATCAAGCAAATTTTTCCCTTCGAACTGCGGAGCAATCGGGTAAAGTTCCTCGGTTCCATCCATCGAGACAAGGAAAAAATACCCCCTGCCATTATTGAACCGGATAGGCCTGAGTACATCCCTGAACATCTGCTTTATCTGCTCATGCGACATTTTATTTTTATTGGTGCGGTAAAGATTTTCCATGATGCCATATCCCTGGTAAATCCGGTCGCGCAAATCCTTTCTCATCTTCTCCTCGATCGCGTGCCGCCTGAAATTTATCAAATCAACCACCTTCTCCGTCTCGGCTTTAACCACACTTTTTTGAGATTCGATGAAATGCCGTTTGGTTTGGGCAGTACTCGTCCTGAATCCCCTGAACTCAAGGTAAACATAGCCCAGCCCCATGATGACCACGGCAAACATGGCGAAGCCCGTACTGTATAAAAAAAACAGGGTCGATATTTTACGATTTGGATTTAACCTGAAGAAGCTCATATTTCCTGTGTTAACAATCCCATTTGACAGCTTCAGGATATCCCTTTTTCATGCTTTGCTACAGCCAAATTCAGCCTGGCCAGTAAGACATCTTTCACGACAGGCTTGGCAAGGTAATCATCACAACCCGCCTCCAGCATCCGCTTCTCATCCCCGCTCATGGCGTAAGCTGTAATTGCGATTACGGGAAGGTCGCTCCGGAAGGATTTGATCTGACGGGTTGCCTCCAGGCCATCCATGACCGGCATCTTGATATCCATCAGCGCGATTGTTATTTCGGGATGCGCGCGGCATTGCTCAACAGCCTCCAGGCCATTATATGCCTTGATATAGGTCAGTGATGCTTTTTTAAAAATGGTCTCCATGTACTGCATGTTCGATTCGTCGTCCTCCGCAATCAGGATTACCATCTCTCCCGCTTTCTTTGAAATCGGAATGTTTTCATCATGTTTGAATTCGTCCCCGGATTTCGGTTCAACCGGCAGGGTGAAGAATAATGCTGATCCGGCTCCCTTTTCTGATTCCACCCTTATTTCGCCGTGGAGCAATCTTACTAATCCGCGTACAATCGATAAACCGAGTCCGCTTCCCTCATATCCACGGGTATGGGAAATATCCTCCTGAATAAAATCATCGAAGATCCGTTCCTGGGCTTCCTTGCTGATACCAACCCCGGTATCTTTCACGAAGAACTCAATCATGCCGGGAACCAGGTTGTAACCGAATGAAACCTTTCCCGTGTGCGTGAATTTAACGGCATTATCCAGCAGTAAACTTAATATTTTCCTTAGATGGTCGGTGTCGGTTTTTAATGCGAATCCTTGCTTATTATCTGGAACTTCAAGCGCCAGCCCGATCTTTTTAAAGTCGCACATTGGCTGGATTTGCTCCTTCAGTTCATGCAGCAGATGACGTGGATCAATTTGTCGTACCACGACCTCCATGGTGCCCGATACGATCATGGAAATATCCATGTAATTGTTCATTGTATTCAATAGACGTTTGCTGCTTGATTCGATGATCGCATTGAATTGCTCCTTTTCCTCCTCAGAGATGTCGGGTTGCCGCAGCAGTTCAGTGAACCCCAAAATGCCATTCAAGGGTGTCCGCACTTCATGGGATATATTGTTGATAAAGGCCGCTTTCAGCCGGTCTCCTGCCTCAGCCTTTTCCTTGGCATGCAACAATTCCTGTTCTGCACGTTTGCGGTCGGTAATGTCAACATGCGAGGCCTGGTAACGGACCAGCCTGCTGGAGGTATCTCTTACCTCCTTAACCGCAACAAGAAGTAACCGGCGCTCTCCGTCACGTCGAATAATTTCTACTTCTTTCGGTTCTTGTGCACCCTTTTGGTTTAAAACCTCAATTATCTGGTTACGATCCACTAGATTCGCGTAAAAAGGCAATACATTGGTGACTTCAGCCATCAGCTTCTCTAATGTATCATACCCGTATATTTTTGCAAATTGCAGGTTTGCGGAGATCAGTTTTCCATCAGGCGCTGTCTCCGAAATACCCATCAGCGCATTTTCAAATAAATTTCTGAATCTTGTCTCGCTCTCCTGTAAAGCCTTTTCTGCCCTCAGCCGATCGACGCTGTCAGACTGGTCTTTGAGGATTTTTCCAATCAGCGCAGTCGCAATGGGATAGATGCCAAGTATCGTCAGGGTAAGTGTTTTAAAGGTGATCATGCGCATGGGCGAAGGAATCTCCATCATCAGGGCGACCATCACGAGGTGCACAATGAATCCAAGGATGTAAAGGTTCAATGCATTTGCTTTGATTTTCCCTTTGATATACTGATAATGAAAGATGGATCCGATCAGGGCCGATGAAATAATTACCGACACCCCCATATACACCCCGCCACCACCCAGTCCGATGCGGTATGCCAAGGCGATACCAGCAGCGATCGCTCCTGCAACAGGACCAAAGAAAAGGGCGCACAGGCTGAGCACGACACTTCTCCCGTCGAAAATAATGCCCGGGGCAAGGACAAACGGATTTATCATGCCAAGCAGCGCGACCAACCCAAACAGGATTCCCTGCATTATAATTCCTGCATTCGTCGTTCGCCTCCAGCGGATGTCGATAAAGCCCGACAAAACACTCACCGATATCAGGAGTGCCAGGTTGAAAATAAGGTCAATAATGATCATGTATTCCTGTTCGTTTTCAAAATTTTGTTTTTACACATAATGATAGTCAAACTGCTTTGGCTTGTTTGCTGAACTGATGCCTATCCGTACAACGTTTTATTTATGATTTCAAAAAACTGGGCTGCGTCGATAGGTTTCGCAATGAATGCGTCAAATCCATGGGCAAGAATTGTTTCACGATCCTGGATCATGGCGCTGGCAGTCAGGGCAATAACCGGGATATGCAACAACCGGGCATCCTTCCTGATGGCTTTAAAAACGGCAATACCATCCAAACCGGGAAGGGCTATGTCCATTAAAATGAGATCTGGAACATGATTCCTGGCCATTTCCAGGCCCCTGATACCGTCTATCGCTTCTAACACGGTAAAATTATCAGCAAGCAAAGCCCTGACAGTAAGTAAATTGTCGGGGTTATCTTCAACCACCAGCACCTGTGGCTTACCTTCAATGGCTTTTACGGCAGGTTGAGGCTTAACAGGTGCTTCGCTTTCATGATTCAGCATTTCGGCCAGGGAATTTAACAGTTCGTTCCGGTTCACATCTCCCTTTTGAATGAGCTGGTGTACATTATTTCGCTTCAAGAACTTCAATTCATCCCTGGTAATATGCTTTGCGGTAAGGATCAGCACCGGAATATAGGAGGTCTGTTCAGTTTCCCGGATGGTTTCCAAAACCTTAAATCCATCGATACCAGGCATCATCAGGTCCAGGATGATCGCATCGGGAATGGTTTGGGCAAGGAGTGCAAGTGCTTCGGCACCATCGCGGGCCACCACGATCCGGAATCCGCTCTCCTCCAGGAAATCCTTCAGCTGAATAATGGCAGGTTCACTGTCCTCGACCAACAGGATTGTTTTTTGCGGCTCCGTCATGCCTTGACCCGGGGATGACTTTGCAACCTGGTTCCTCCGATGTGTTTTGACTTCAACCGCCGACTCACTGATCTGCATCTCATTGCCATACGACAAGGGAAGTATCAGGGTGAAAGCAGACCCCTTTCCGGGAATGCTGACAACGTCAATTTTGCCACCCATCAGGTTTGCATATTT
>CAZPWZ010000117.1:0-7009 GCA_964590675.1 uncultured Draconibacterium sp. | reverse complement strand
ATGTTCAATATATGGGTAGAAGGAGTCTTCTTCCTAGTATGGTCAGGATTGAACGTGTACAATTTATACAAGTTCGGCGAGGAGAAAAAAATTGAGATTGCTCTCGAAAAGCCTGCAACCGACACATTGCATGTCATGCTGATGAACGATGATCCCGGGATGAAATTCCTGGATTATGAAAAAATCAGCCTGCTCGGAGACTGGAAAACAGTAATCACCGAAGAAAACGAATTTTACCTGGTGCCAAAAATCCGGATTGAGCAATCAAACGACAGCCTCTTTTCCATTTCCCAGGTTACCATGGCCCGCGGCAAATCACGGCTTGAGGCACTGCAACACATGGCTGGCGTTCGTTTTCAGTCAGCCACATCAGGATCGACCCTCAGGATTAGTCCGTTTGCCCGGCTTCCAAAAACAGCATGCTGGCGTGGCGAAGCTGTCAACCTGATTATTCGCGTTCCCAGGGGCAAATTCATCCATTTCGACAAGCAGATCCAGGAACTGAGTCCATACTGGCACTATCGCATAAATTCATCGGAAGAATCAATTTTTCAGATGACTGAGTATGGCATCGATTACATCCCGGAATTGGATTCAATCAGCCAGGAAACGGATTCAATCAGCCAGGAAACAGATTCAACAGGAGCAATCACGACGACTCCATGACAGGGTGTCACGAGAGCATCTGTTTGGCCTTCATTACTGCTTCAACCAGCAAATCTATCTCATCCAGGGTATTATAAAAGGCAAAAGAAGCCCGAACGGTACCGGAAATCCGCAGGGAATCAATCAGCGGCATGGCGCAATGATGTCCGGTTCGCACGGCAACACCCATTTTGTCGATGATCATGCCTGCATCATAGGGGTGAATTTCTCCAATCAGAAATGATACCAGGCTCGCTTTTTCCTTTGAAGCTCCAAAGAATCGCATGCCATTGATCCCGGACAGTTTTTCAGTGGCATAGTGTAAAAGTTGATTCTCATAGGCTGCAATTTCCTGCATTCCTATTGATTTGAGGTATGAAACAGCAGCCCGCAGCCCCGCCACACCCTCCACATTCGGGGTGCCGGCCTCAAATTTGAACGGGAGTTCGTTGAATGTAGTCCGGTCAAGATAAACATCCTTAATCATTTCGCCGCCAAGCTGATATGGAGGCAACTCTTCGAGGAACTTCTCTTTTCCATAGAGTACGCCGGTTCCCATGGGGGCATACATCTTGTGGCCCGAAAAACAATAAAAATCACAATCGAGATCCTGTACATCAACCGGCAGATGGGATATCCCCTGGGCCCCATCGAGCAAAACAGGGATGCCGTGCCGGTGTGCATGAGCGATGATCTCCTTTACCGGGTTGATCGTACCCAGCACATTTGAAACGTGGGTCAGGGCGATGAGCCTGGTTTTTTCGTTCACCATGCTTTTCAATTCCGCCAGGTTCAGTTCTCCCTGGTCGCTGATACCAGCAACCCGCAGCCTGGCTCCCCGTTCAAGGCACATCTGCTGCCATGGGACAAAATTTGAATGGTGTTCCATGATGGTGGTGATCACTTCGTCACCTGGCTGGATGTATCGTTTCCCAAAAGAGGAGGCAACAAGATTCAGCGATTCAGTGGCACCCTTGGTGAAGATCACTTCATGCGTACTCCTGGCATTGATGAATTCCCGGATCTCCTTCCTGGCCTCTTCATATGCTTCGGTGGCCTTCACACTGAGAAAATGCACCCCGCGATGGATATTGCAGTTGTCCTTTTCGTAATATTCCCTGATGGCATCGATGACCTGGCGTGGTTTCTGGGTGGAAGCAGCATTATCGAGATACACCAGCTGACGCTTATAAATCTGCTGATGAAGGATGGGAAAATCAGCGCGGATTTTATTAATATCTAGAGACATAAATGAGGGTCGTAAATGAAAAGAATGTTTTAGCAAAGGTACGCATAGATTTTTTTTATAAGTTTGCTCATGGCAAAAAATAAAAACCTTATCGCCGGCATTACATTTCTTTTGGTTTCACTCTTCTTCATTGCTACGACCGGCCCCTATTTCACCTTCCATCCAACGCAGGAAGTTGATTTGACAAACGCGGACTTTGGCCCTTTGGGAGCGGGTAATTTATTCATCCAGGAGATCACCCTGAAGAAAGATTACCTGAACCGGGTTGACATGTACATCGGCGAAATCAACAATGAAAACCTGAATGAAGGTGTGTTCCTGCTTTTCGACAGCGAAAAACGGATACTTTACTCAAAAAGATTTACCTCCCGGGATATTGTCAAGGCCGATTTTTACCCGTTTGAATTCAACAATCCGATCAAAGCAGGGAAGGGACAAAAGGTATATGCTGCCCTCTATTCGATTGACGGGGGGCGCGACAATCACCTTGCCATCCCGCTAAATCCAAAGAGTACCATGGGTAAATTCATGGTGGCACCCATCCGGAACAACGACATTCCCGCTTCACTTGAAAACCTCCACATGGCTGCCCCGATCGGTGGCAGTATCGGTTATAAAACCTTTGAATCCGATTCGGTTTATTTCACATTTTCCAGGGTGGTACTTTATCTTTTCATGATCGCGATTGCCCTGGGGATCATTTTTGCCAGATCGTTAACATCACTGGTCAAAAGAACAAGGCTTTTGCCACATTATGCATATCTTGTTATTGCCCTGATCTTCGGTCCGGTTTTCCTGATCATCACCCCACCGTTTCAAACCCCCGATGAACCTGTCCATTTTTACCGGTCATTCGAGATTTCGGAATTAAATATCTTTAAATACCAGGATGAAGTGCCGCAATCATTGGTCGAAGTTGCCGCCATCCAGGAACGGATGAAGTTCAAATCATGGGAAAAGACAAGCCGGGAGGAGATTCTTTCGCTGGCAAAAATAATGCTGGACCCTGGAAAACGCGCCAACGTCGGAACCCTGGCATACACGCTGCCCTATATTCCGCAGGCATTGGGCATTGCAATCGGGAAGATCTTCAGCCTGCCGCCGTTGTGGCTGCTATACATGGGAAGGCTTTTCAACCTTCTTTTTTCATGTGCGCTCATTTTCATCGCAATACAGCTTACGCCCATACATAAGTGGCTGTTTTTTCTCCTTGCAGTGATGCCCATGACAATTTCTCAAGTCGCTTCGGTCTCGTATGATGCCCTGACCATAAGCCTTTCGTTCCTGCTGATCGCACTTATTTTTAATTTTGCATTTAACAGTGAAAAGGTGATCCATAAAAAGGACATTGTTTTTCTTTTTATCGCGTCAGTTCTGTTAGCCTTGAGCAAACCCCCCTATTTCATTATCGCATTCTCCTTCCTGATCATACCGGTTCTGAAATTCGGGAACCGGAAAAAATATTTCGCGTTGTTCGCCGGGTTGATTCTTTCCACGCTGATTGTCTCGCAGTTATGGCAGCCAACCAAGGATTTGATCCAGTCAATTTTCGTTACAAAAGCCAATGCAGCAACCGCCGGCTGGGTAATGAATTATCCGGATCTGAAAACAGGCGCAGGATCATTCACATCCCATGATCACCGCCTGACAACTTCGATCGAATCAGTTACAACCCCGGATGAACAGCAGGGACAAAATCCCCAAGGGACTCAGCAGGGACAACAAGGCAAGGAAACTCAGCAGGAACAGCAAGGCAAGGAAACTCAGCAGGGACAGCAAAACCAGGCCGATACGTCAGTTAATACTTCCCCTCCTCCACCGGACCAACCGGTAAATCCTTTCAATCCGGAGGCCCAGAAGAAATTCATCCTGGACAATCCTGTCCGGTATATCGGGATCATAATCAGCTCCATGAGCTACTACCTGGGATTATATATGACCAGTATTGTCGGATTGTTTGGCTGGAATGACACCGGCCTGCCTGATGGGTTGGTTTATCTTTTTATTTTCATGATCCTGCTGACGGCAATGACACTTCCCGGTAATGAAATCAAAATAGGGCTCCTGAAGAGAATCATTCCGCTCCTGGTATTTTTCGCCGGTATTATCATCATTGAAACCGGGTTGTATATATACAGCAACCTGCCTGGGGCCGATATGATCGTTGGGGTGCAGGGCCGTTATTTCATCCCGCTGGCACCACTTTTTCTCCTGCTTTTTTATAACAGCTCCGGCATTATCAAACCGAAATATTTTTCAGCGTCAAAAACGAAGCCTGCCAAAGGAAAAGCTTCAACTGCAAAGAAAGGCGCGATCGGTATTCCTGATGGCAGGATCCACTTATCCATGTACTTTCCATGGATTCTGATCGGATTCTCCCTCTTTGCATTGTGGTATTCAATAATGCTGATAACCAGCAGGTTTTACATCTTCACCGGTTAACATATACCAATGATATTGATAACGACACTCACTGGCCATTTTGCATACCTCAGTTGCCCGGGGTTACAATTGAAAGCAACTTAATCGTTTTTGAATGAAATATTGGATTTTGATTTGAACATCATGAAAACTATTATTCCATGACAAAATTATCGGTCATCATCCCGGTTTTCAATGAAATCCAAAGCCTGGATCATTTCATCCCGGAGGTCATTGAATATTGCGGCATTAAGCAATGGGAATTGATCATCGTCAATGACGGATCCACCGACGGAACGAAGGAGTCATTGAATAACCTTCCATCCAGGGAGCATCTCCGAATCCTGCATCATAAACTCAACAAAGGCTATGGCGCGGCGCTAAAAACAGGACTATCGGCATGCAATACGGAATATGCCATCACCCTCGATGCCGATGGCCAGCATAATGTCAGCGATATTGATAAACTGCTCGAAGTGATCGTCAAACAGGATGCCGACCTGGTAGTGGGATCAAGGAAGGGCTCGTTCGCAGGTTCCTATTACCGGGGTATCGGGAAAAGTCTTATCCGGTATCTCGCTAAAGTCCTGATGACAGTTCCGATTTACGATCTGAACTCCGGGATGAAGATCTACCGCACCGAACTTGCAAAGAAATATCTGAACCTGGTGCCCGACACAATGGCTTTCAGCGATATCATGGCCCTGGTATTCATCAACAACCGGAACCTGGTCCTCGAAGAACCCATCAGGGTTTCAGAACGAAAACACGGAAAAAGCGCCATCAGCATTCAAACGGCTTTTCAAACGGTGATGGAGGTCATTCATATCGTGATCCTGTTTAATCCGATGAAAATATTCCTGCCCCTTGCTTTAATTTGTTTTATGGTCACCGGAGCCTGGGGCATCCCGCTCCTGCTTCAGGGCCGGGGAATAAGCATGGGAAGTATCCTTGGAATTATCACGGGGATGTTGCTTTTTTTACTCGGACTTATCGCGGAGCAGCTCTCCATGATCCGGCGGAACCAGGATCAATGATTTGTGAATTTCGACAACACCCAATAACCGAAAATGGTTGTAAGCATGAGCATGCGATGGAGGAATAAATATGATTTCCGCTGATCGTATTTTTTATGAATTTTATACTGCTCCATGAATTGCTGCCGCGAGTTCGCCGTACTCTTCGATTGTTTGTGCACCCTGAAACTAGCCAGGTAGTCACTGGTTATGCCAGGCGGGTAAAGTTGCGCCAGCCTGAGCCACAGGTCATAATCCATGGCATAAGGCAACGCCGTGTCGAGTTTCCCTGCAGCGTAAAAAGCACTTTTCCTGAAAAAAACAGCTGGCTGCGAGATGCAATTTTCCAGCAATAATTTATTGAAATGGAACTTCCGGATCCGGACATTTTTATATTTTGTCAGCCAATGGCGAACCAGCCGGTCACTGTCGTCGATGATATTGCACTGACCATAAAGCCACTGGCATTCAGGATGTTCATCAAAATAGCACATCACCTTTTTCAGGGCCCCCGGCAAGTAAACATCATCAGAATTAAGCCAGCCGATGATTTCACCCTGAGCCTGGTCAATGCCTTTGTTGACGGCATCAGCCTGACCACCATCCGGGGAGGAAAACCATTTTAACCTGTCGGAAAACTTCTTCAGTATTTCGATGGTTCCGTCCGTTGAAGCGCCATCCATGATGATGTATTCAAATTCCGCATCAGCCTCCTGGCCGATGACACTCAGTATGGTTCGCCCGATAAAACCAGATTGATTAAAGGATGGTGTAATGACCGATAACCGGACCGGCTTATTCATGCTTATCGTTTGAAAATGCCCTATCCTGACTGTTTTGATCCATACCGGTCAAAATCCTGCCGATCGCCTGTTTTACCTGCTCCACGGTAATCAGGTTAATTGAAACTGCCGATCCCGATCTGTATTTTTCAACGAGTTTCTCCTGTGGGACCCGGGAAAATCGCGAAGGAACGAGGCAAATCATGTTTGCATGTGATTCGGGGGGATATGGTAAAAACCGGCCATAATGATTTAACTGTGAAAGGGCTATAGCCGGAACATCCAGTGCGGGTGCCACATGGGCTGCAGCAGTGTCGTTGGTAACCACCAGCCGGGCCTGTGCAATAATCCCGATCAACTGCGAAAAGGTGGTTTTTCCAACCATGCTTTTTGGTTTGGTTTTAGCATACCGGATAATTTCTCCCGAAATTCTTTCATCCTGCGTCCCGCCGGCAATAATTACATCCAAATGATATTCCGATTGAATAAAATCAGTTATCGCTGCAAATTTCTCAGGTGACCAGCGGCGAAATGACATTTGTGCCCCCGGAAAGAGTACGACGAAGGAGCCCGGCAAGGGAGGTAACTCAACCTGCCGGACCAGATCAGGCTCAAAAAATGGCCGGACAAGCTGAATCTCCTGGTCTAACAACCACGCAAAAAAATGTTTGTTTTTCGCGAACTCGAAGACAACCGAAGCCTCTGTCTGAAAAGTTCCGGTTTACATTTTATTGCAAATCCGTTAAAAGCCGGGGTTATTTTTATGGGTTCACCATTAATTGCAAACCGGTCAAAAACCCCCTGGATTTTTGGCAAGGAAGCAAAATAAAACCTCCCGCGAAAAAAGGGAATGAATTTGACATTCTAACGGTTGAGGAAGTGTTGTTGCGTTGGGC
>CAZPWZ010000116.1:0-7052 GCA_964590675.1 uncultured Draconibacterium sp. | reverse complement strand
ACGTTCAACGTGTCGAATCGTCTGATGGAATTGTTTTTCGCCGGGGTAAAGGCTGAATATGATCTTGTATACTGGGCCGGAAGTGTCACACTTTCCCCGGTCAGCAGCAAGACAAGGATAAAAACTTTAACAAATATGCGCATAGGCTATGGTTTTATGCTATTCAGCATCACCGGGTTTTTTTCTGAATTTAATAATGCCGCGGATCAGGATGGTCATGGTGATCAGCGTAATCCCGAGCTCGATATATTCAATGTTATCTCAGGAGGCAGGGATTTTTTTTCCTAGAAAGTAACCCAAAGGGATTAATGATCCTGCCCATAAAACTGCACCCGTGATATTATACAGGTTAAATTTCCAGAAATTCATATCAATGGTGCCTGCAAGTATGGGAACGAAAGTGCGGACGACCGGCATAAACCTTCCGGCAATCAGAGCAATCCCGCCATATTTCTCATAATAGGCCCTCGATTTATCAAGATGCCGCTGTTTAAAGAACCAGGTGTCTTTTTTCTTCAAAAGCTTATGGCTGAAATATCTTCCGGTTAAAAATCCGACAACATTCCCTGCAAACGCGGCAGCAATAACACTGGATACGAGCAGCCAGATATTTACCGTAAGATCGGTACCGCAAAGCAAGCCGGCCGTAAAGAGGAGGGCATCCCCGGCAAAAATGAATCCAATAACCAGTCCTGTTTCTGCAAAGATGATGATCAGCAACAGGGTAAGTCCGCCATAATGGATCAGTTTTTCTGAATTAAGCAGTATCTCAAAAAAATCTTTTATTTCTTGCATGAATTCAATCTCACCGTTTCGTGATCTCCTGGTAAACCTGGATGATCTCTGATTTATACCTTTCCGGGGCCTCGATATATCCCCATCCGTATTCCATTTCAATGATGCCGCCCAGGGCCGTATCATCCGAGGTGACAATGCCATGAGGGATTTTACGGTCAGAGAGCACCTCCTCCATCAACCCTGCTTCAAACTCATTGTTCAATACAAGAATTTTTTCAAAAGTTTCCATAGTCAGTTATTTTTCATCTAAGATACGAAATTTTCCATGAATTGATTATGACTTCACGGTTTTTTGAAAGGGATTCAGGATAGAAAATATGGAGCTGGATTGCCTGTCAAAATAACCGCCGCTTACCTGTTTCACTTCGTCGATCGTATAAAATGCGTTGGGATTGAACTGTTTTATTATCTCAATTACATTTTTGGCCTCTTTGCGCCTCACCGTGGTGAACAGCATCTTTGTTGGGCCCAGCATGCCATCGACAGGAACAACGGTAACGCCATAATTGAGCTTACGCAGGTATTTGATGAGTTCTGTCGTATCCTTTTTCGGAATGACCCTGATTACGACGGTTCCGATGGATAGTTTCTCCTCCAGCAGGATCCCGAAATAATTACCTGCCGCATATCCGCCGGCATAGGCAAAATAGCAATATATATTGTCGAGATGCTGCATGATCTGCCCGATGGCCACAAGCCAGATAAATGATTCGAAGAAGGCAAACAGGGGTGCAAGATTTTTAAGCCCCTTTGCCGCAAAAATCAGCCGGAGGGTCCCGATGGACTGATCGGTGATGCGGAATAAAAAGATGAGCAGCGGCAAAACAATGAAGGTGAAGGTGTCATTGTCGAAAAACTGGGCAAAATAATCGAGGTTCATGGGTTAATGTGCTAATGGGTTAATGTGCTGATGTGCTGATGTGCTAATGTGCTAATGTGCTGATGTGTTGATGTGCTGATGTGTTAATGTGCTGATGTGCTGATGTGCTATTATTATGTTTTAATGCGGTTGCGGATAATCAGTATTATAGAGCAAAATTATGAAAAACATAATTGAACAGGTGGAACTTTTCTTTGCCGGCTAAGGCTTACCCGCGGACTAATCCTTCAAACATCTGATTGGAAACGCAATCGCCCTGCTTTCCCCATATAAAGATACTGAATACTTAGCAGTGCGTGAAAAGATCAGGATGGCTTAAAAATGCCGTGGCCACAATTGAGTTCAGAGTCGGAGCCGGTTCAGATAACTTATTAAACTTAATGCCGACACAATGGTCCAGCAGCCCTCCAGTATGATAAATGGCATATAATTCAATAAAACAGACGCGATGCAGGCAATACCTGCCCCTATTAGATTCATGAGCAAATAGGTCAAACCCTCTTTTTTTATGATATTCCGTAAGTTCAGAAAAAAGGCCGCCAGTAAAATTGCCACGCCGATAAATCCTGTCCAGTCTGTCATTGTCATAAAGTGAAATTTTAAAAATGCTACAAATGAACCTACAGATAAAGGTCAATCCATGCCATTGAAGGGATTTTAAGGTCACAAATTAGTTTCAGACACGGCCAGCCGGTACCCGACATTGTGTATGTTTTCAATTTTTACCGATGGATCGGGCGACAGGATTTTACGGAGGCGGGAGATAAATACATCCAGGCTGCGGCTTGAGAAAAAATGGTCGTTGCCCCAGACTTTCATGAGCAATGCCTCCCGTTTGATGATCGTATTTGGCTTTGAAGCAAGGATCTGCAGCAGCTCAGCCTCCTTGTGGGTTAAGGTGATCCGCTGCTCGCCATCGATCAGCTGCTGATTGATGGAATCAAACATGAATCGCCCGACCGGGTTGATGTCCGGTTTCCCGGTACCGGGCTGGTAAATACGGGTCCGTTTAAGAAAAACCTCGATTTTCAGGACCAGCTCCTCAATGCTGTATGGCTTCGTGATATAATCATCGGCGCCAAGCTGAAGGCCATGGATTTTATCCTCCTTCGTCGATTTTGCCGTGAGAAAGATGATCGGGATGTGATCGTTCTTCTCCCGGATCCGCATGGCAAGCGTAAATCCATCCATCTTCGGAAGCATGACATCCAGGATGCACAGGTCGTAAGAGTGTTTTCCCAGTCTTTCCAGGGCTGTGATGCCGTCCATGCAATGATCCACTTCATATCCCCTGAATTCCAGGTTGTCGCGTGTGACGAACGACAGCGTTTCATCGTCCTCAACATAGAGCAGTGATGCTTTTTCTTTCATTACGGTCAGTGTTTTTTTACCGGGATGGTGATCATGAAGGTCGATCCTTTGCCCGGTTCACTCTGCAGCCGGATCTCCCATCCATGGGCGCGGCAAATATTTTTTACATAAAAAAGGCCGAGTCCGAATCCCTTGACATCATGAACGTTCCCGGAGGGCACCCTGAAAAATTTGTCAAAAACCTGTTTCTGGTATTTTGGGCTGATACCGGGACCGTCGTCACGTACCATCAGGATTGTCTTTTTCTGCTGCTGAACAGTGATGAGGGTAATATGTGGTTTTTCCCCGGAATATTTCACTGCATTGTCGATGAGGTTAAACAGGACATTGGTGAGGTGCAGCACATCGGCCTCCAGGGGAGCAAGCCCGGGATCAAGCCTTGTTTCAATTTGAATGCCGGTGGCGGTATTGGCGCTGAAGGTTTCCGCAACCGTTTCGATCAGGGTATTCAGGTTCAGCGTCTCCTTTTTAAACTGGATCCCCTGCTTCTCGATTTTCGCCACCTGAAGCACCTTCTCGACCTGCTGGATCAGCCGGTTGTTTTCTTGTTTGATCACCGAGGCATAAGTCATCAGCCGCTCCGGATCACCGGCTATTCCTGGTTGCGAGATGACATCGGCGGAGATGTTGATACTGGATAAGGGGGTTTTGAATTCATGCGTCATGGTGTTGATGAAATCCTTTTGCATTTCGGAATACCGTTTTTGCCGCAGGATGACGAACATGGCATAAACAAAGAAGATGATCGAAAACAGCAGGATGGCGCTGAAGAAAAACCAGATGGCCATATCCCCGGCAAGGGTATTCCGGAATGAGGGAAAACGGACACCGAAATAATAGACGTACTGGTCATATTTGGGCAGGGAAAACGAAAGCTTGGCCGGCTTTCCCGATCCGTCGGCCGAAATGTAGTTCCCATACACCATCTTGTCGGTATGGCAATCATAGATAGCATACTCATAATCGGTGTGCAGGTTGAGCTTGGCAAATTCGGTATTCAGGTAATACTCCAGCATATTTGCATCGATCACGCTATTGACATCCACCACGAAATAGTTGGAGGTAATCTGTTTCACCGGATTTCCATATGGAAGGGTTGACTGGTTATACAAACAGATTTTCTCCGCTACATTTTTAAGGCCGATCACGACGGTCTGGTGGAATTGCTTTTCCCTGATATCCCAGGCCTGGAGCAGAAAATAGAGTTGCACGACAATGATCCCGATGATGGAAATTGCCCCAAGCAACACAACATACCGAACCTGTTTATGTCTCATTGGATTTCGCCAAAAAATATTAACCGCCCTGTCAGGGGGTACTCACCCCGGGATGGTAAAAATAGGCATATTTCATCGTAATCACAGTGGATTTACATTTCGTTAACACAGTTTTACATTACGTTACGACAATTTTACGTTTCATTAACCTGATTCTCCAAATGAAGAGAGATCTTTGCGTCAGAAAAATAAATTCAAAATTATTGATAAACCCAAACCTTAAAAACAAGTACCATGAAAAAAATGATCTTTGTGCTTTTGATGCCTGCCGTTTTCATCTTCTCACAGGCAAATGCCCAAAACCAGCCGGTGCAGACCGCCGCCAAAACTGAAGTAAAAGCTAAAGTGAACGGTCCGGTTGCCCGCTGGGACATGACCGAAAACCAAATGGGAGACATTCCCCAGGGAATCCCCCGTGTAGGTCAGTTCAACCTGACCAATGATGGGAATGAACCGTTGATTATTGCTTCCGCACAGGCTTCCTGCGGGTGTACAAACCTGAATTATTCAAAGGAACCCCTGATGCCGGGAAAAACCACCACAATTTCTGCAACCTACAATGCTGCGGCAAAAGGTCCATTCAACAAAACGATCACGGTAAGGACCAATGCGAGCGATCAGCCGACCATCCTCTGGATCAAAGGGAATGTGATTGAGAAGCCAGCGGAGCAGAAATAGCAGGTTTCCGGAATTTCCTTATTCCCATAACCCCGAAATAGCCTGCCAGGAAAATCACAACGCCGGAGATCAGGCCGGGATGCGCCGAAACCATGTTCTTCACAAGGTTGAAAAGCAAAAGGAAAATACCCTGAAATGCATGCACGATGGGATTAAAGATCTGGGGAAAAGCATTGATGATAACCTGAAAAATGTCGAAGGACGCAATGATGTGAGAGAGGGTTTCCATGGGTTAAGAATTTCTTCCAAAATTAATACGGGAAGGGGCCTGTGGGAATTCTTTTTCGATGAAATACCGAAAACAGGGGGATGAATCACGAATACTGCATGACAGATTCATTGTCCGAAAAAAATGCCGGAAATTCCTCACCTGGGAAATCCGGCATTTCCTTTTAACTTTGCAGATCATATGCCACTTTTGTGGTCGCTTTTTAAGAATCCATGACCATACAGGAGCACGCCGCATATGAAATTACACTGCTTGATTTTCAATTTACAAATAAAATATAAGTTCTGAATCATGTCTCTCTCAAACCGGCATATAGCAACCGTTATTCTGTTATTCCTTTCATTTCAGACATATTATCTGCAGGCTCAAAAACAGAAGGCCCTTCCAAACCCAAAGAACATCATCATACTGATTGGTGACGGGATGGGCTATAATCATGTCATGGCCGCGAATTATTACAATGGGGTTGACCAGCAGGCATATCAACAGTTCCCTGTTCAGCTGGCAATGGCGCACTATCCTGCAAAGGCGGGTGCATATGAAGAGCAAAATCCAGGAAAAAATTACTTCGCCCCGGGCTACAATGCTGCCAAAGCCTGGAAAGACACTGCCTATCTGAAAAGGGATTATACCGAATCAGCAGCGGCAGCCACCGCACTGGCAACCGGTGTAAAAACCTATAACAATTCGGTTGGGATGTCGGTTGACTTTGAACCGCTTGAAAACCTGGTACAAAGGGCTAAATCGATTGGTAAATCGGCCGGGGTTGTCACCTCAGTTACATTCAGCCATGCAACGCCGGCAGGTTTTGTGGCGCATAACACCACGCGGTCAAATTACAGCCAGTTGGCTTACGACATGCTGCTCGACAGCCGCTGCGATGTAATCATGGGGTGCGGCGATCCGATGTTTGATGATGAGGGATTGCCGGCGGGGAAAAAATGGAAGAGTTCAAAATATGTAGGAGACAGTGTTTTCTGGACAGAGATCATTGCCGGGAGCGGGAAACGGACACAATTTTCGGTGATGGATAAAACAAAATCAGTCACTGATATCAATGGTGACGGCAAACCTCATCCATGGACTGTAATCCGCACCCTTGATGAATTTCGCGATCTTCAAGTAGGGAAGACGCCATTGAGGGTTTTAGGCTGTCCCGAAGTGTATGCAACACTTCAGCAGGGCAGGAAGATGAAAAACGGGGAGACCAAAGATTCGCAACCCACTGTCAGTCCTTTTATTGCCACCGTCCCCACCCTGGCCGAAATGGCAGCCGGGGCGCTGAATGTGCTTGATAGTAATTCCAGGGGATTTTTCCTGATGATCGAAGGCGGGGCCATTGATTGGGCTTCACATTCAAACCAGAAGGGTCGCCTGATAGAGGAGGTGACATATTTCAATGAAGCGGTTGATTATGTAGTCAGATGGGTCAATACCAACAGCAGCTGGGATGAAACACTGGTTATTGTGACCGGAGATCATGAAACCGGGCTCCTGTGGGGGGAGCAGCCCTTTGTTCCTTTGGCCGGCCGTGGAAAGGGCAATCTGCCTGTAATGAATTTCAATACGACCGATCATACAAATTCACTGATCCCATTTTATGCAAAGGGGGCCGGAAGCGAATTATACCGGACTTTTGCCGATGAACGTGACAGCGTGCGTGGTCCCTATATCCAGAATGCCGAGGTCGCCCAGTTGATCAAGTTGCTTTGGAATAAATAGGATGATCAGCCGAACTATAATCAGGATTTCGGTTACCTGAACCACAGGCGTGGCGAATTCTCCAGCACCAGGAATCGCTGGCTGGTTGGCCCGAACA
>CAZPWZ010000115.1:0-7117 GCA_964590675.1 uncultured Draconibacterium sp. | reverse complement strand
GCGAAAAACTCAAACCGTTAAAAAGGATTGTAGAAGGATAAATTCCATCAGGGAACCGGCAATCCTGCCGGATCATCGGGATGACAGAATAAATTGTGCCATAAACAAACAGGGACACCAGGTTGTAAGGATGTGCGTTAAACGCTCCCATCGGATTTCCCATTACGGGATTATTCAGCAGCCAGATACCCTGGGATATATAAACGCATATCATAATTACGAATATCTGCCTCCACCATCCATAGCGGAAGAAGAGGAAAACCGAAAATGCCGCCGTCAGCATGATCAAAGGGAGGCTGAAAAAGGTTATATCAGCGATTATGGCAGTAGCAAGCGATAATATCAGTGCGATCGCAGCCAGCAATTCGGAATTCCGCCGGATTGCGAAAAAACTTTGGATGCAAATTATACCGACGAGCAAAATTAATACAATCCCCTTCGACGGTAAAACAGGTTCGGCACTGAAGAAAAATAACATCAGCGTGATGTAATAAAGCAGTAAATGGGCACTCAGGTTGAGCATGAACGAAAGATGGGTAAATGAATTGCGAAGATACCATGCCAGGAAAAAAACTCCGGCAATTGCGCCATATCCCACAACACTTGCTAATGGCCCACCCAGGTAACTCCTGGCAAAATTTGACAGGAATGCAATCCCGAAAAGTAAAACAAGACTGCCGAACCATGCCAGTCCATATTCGAATATGTTGGATTCAATCAGGCCTTTGTCGACGGTCACCCCTTCTTCAGCCGAATGATCCGCATAGTGCTGCTGGTTCAGGGCCGGCTGAGCCGATGCCATGTTCCTGATTGCTGCATCAAGTTGTCCTTCCACAATTCCAATCCGCATGTCCAACGAATTTAGCCTGTTCGTTAACTCCGTGATGCGGATTGATGGTTCCTGGTTCTGATTTATCATAAATGCCTCCTTTTTTTACATCCCAAGTAATGATCTGATTTTCAATTTCGCAGCTTCCGTTTTCCCCCGGTCCCCATTTTCTGATAGCCGGCCTATTGCCTGTCTCCTCTCAGGCCTGGAATAAGATCACCCTACTGGCTATTAATCTGAATGGTCTTGATTTCATGAGTCTCCGTTGAAGTAATCACTTTTAATTATGATTTTCCCAGGTGCCTGATCTTAATAACCGTGTAGATAACGTACATGTAGTGAAACCATACCAGTGAAAGCAGAACGATCAAAGTGTAAACCATCCAGAGAGGTGCATCGGTATCGCCAAGTCCACGATTTACAATTTTTTCAGGTGAAAGTGGTTTCCCCCAGTTGATCGTTCCGCTTGCTTCAGCATTCCCATAGATTTCATGCTCTTCAACTTTTGCAACCAGGGTCATATAACCCAGTTGGTTCCCCGGAATGGTGGTTGGAAAAGCAAAACTGGCCGCCCCATTTTCGATGGTTGCCTGGCCTACTTTCAGCAAGCTGAACGTGCGGGGCACATAAAATGCAACATCCAGGTTTTCCACTGGTATCAGTTGATTATCCGGTCCATGCTCAAAAGCCTTCAAATTGACCATTTTTTCTCCTTCTGCCTGATAAAATGACATTTCCAGCACCAGCGGTTTCACGATAGTTGCAGCTGAAACCATTTCATAGTCGGCAGTACCGGTAAAAGAAGCATCAAACGCGTACATTCCTTTATCCCCGCCGGTCGTAAAGATATCTGCTGGAATTTTGATCGACAGTACCCCTTTTTCATTGGTCAGTCCGGACCCAAGGATTTTTTTTATCCCACCCTGGAGGGATGTATAAAGAATCTCCCGGCCGGGTAAGGGTAAAAATTTTCCGTCGACCTTTGCGCGCAGTGTGGCAGTTAGTTTTTTGACCGAATCCACCTGGTAAAAGTCAAGGTTCAGCAGCGGCTGAATCTTGCCGGCCTGGGACATCGCCCCGGGTGTAAATCCCAGCATGAATAAAATCAATACTCCGGTCACAACAACATCCCGTTTTTTGTTTTGCCTGATCGCTTTTTTCATCTGCTTTTCAAAAACGATTTTCCTGAGTCTCGAATAATCCTTTTCTTCACCACTGCGTACGACCGGGATGATCGGAATAAATTTGGAAAAGAGGTAAAACAGCAGGATGAAGAGTGCGATGCCGGCAAAGGTCAACGCCCATTCCACCCATGTGGCCGCATACTGCACATATTCAGGGCGCAGGTCATGGATAGGCAGCATCGGGGTTTCAAGCGTGGGGATGATGATCAGGTACCGTTTCACCCAGAGTGCAAGTACAGCAATGCATGCCGCCACAGCGATGGAATTGATGCTGCGGAACCTTGGCACTGTTACAATAATGATCGGGCCCAGCACACCAATGAAGACTGCGAACACAAAAAGATGCCAGTATTCACTCGGATTAAACAGCCTGTATAATACCTCCATGTCCCATTTGATGGAACCGTACCAGCTTGTCAGGTATTCGCTGAAGGTAAAGTATCCGTACATGCCGCCAAGGACGATCATGATGATCCCCAGGTAATTAAAATGAATCTTGGTTATCTGCGATTCGAGATGGTATATTTTTCTGAAGACCCACATGACCATGATCAGCACGCCAGTTCCCGAATATACCGCAGCGATTACAAAATATGGTGCAAAGATGGTGCTGTGCCACCCGGGACGGAGTGTCATTCCGAAAATCCAGGCCAGTACCGAGTGAACAAGAATAGCCAGGGGTATGATCACGATTGAAAGCAGATCGGTGGAGACATTAAGCAACTCTTTTTGCTTGGTCGTATCCTTATACCTGGCCGACAGGAAGCGATAGATCGGATTCCGCCACCTGGCAGTTTTTACCGGATTTTCGCGCAGGATGGCGAGGTCGCGGATCATGGCCAGGTAGAGGAAAATAATGCTGCCCGAAAGGTAGGTGGTGATGGCAATCACATCCCCGATAATCGGGGATTGTATTCTTCCGAACAGCACCAAATTCGGCAGCCGATCGAGCCTGCCAATGCAGAGCAGTATATATGCAGGTCCGATCATGGTGGAGATCACCGTGATCATTTCGGCCATCCGGATGATGGGTGTGCGCCAGGGAACCCGGAGCAGATGAAGTATCCCGGATATCAACGCGCCGGCATAACTGATCCCGATAAAGAAAATAAAATTGACGATGTACAATCCCCAGACCACATTGTCCCGCATTCCGGTCACAATATGCCCGTCCACGATCTGCACATACAAGGCATACATGCCAAATCCGATCACTGCCAGCAGAAAGACAATCAGTCCAATCCCGGCATTGCTCATTTTTTCAAGTTGCGGCTTAAACGCATATAAGTTTTGCTGTGTTTTTTCGTCGTCGTACATGATTTTGTTATTCAGTTATGTTGGCTTCTTTTTTATACAGCGCAATCTCCGCTTCACTCAAACCTTCGAACCCCACTTTGTAGTCAAAGGCCCGGTCGACAGCTGGCAGGTAATAAACACTCGGCTCAGTGCCGAGTTCTTCCATGAACCGGTAGGCGGCCCGTGAGTCAATCAATTCACTGAACCTTACCGTGTCGGTGCCATTGGAAACAGCATCCTCATTTTTGTCACCGTAGTAAAAAACTCCGTTGGGGCAGGCTGTCACGCAGTTTGGCAATTCCCCTTTTCTAACCATATCGGGACAGAAATCGCATTTACTCACTGTTCCCATTTTTTGCGGGTTGCTCGTTTCGGGTGAGTATGCAAGCTGGTTCACCTGCCTGTCAATTTTTGGGTCCTCCCAGTTGAAAACCCTCGAGGAGTATGGACAAGCCGCCATACAGAATTTACAGCCAATGCAACGGTCACTGTCGATCAGAACAATCCCGTCGGTACGTTTAAAGGTAGCGCCAACAGGGCAAACCTTGACGCATGGCGGATTGTTGCAGTGCAGGCAAGGCTTGGGAAACCAATAAGGAGCCATCTCCTCTGAATCGCGCATCAGGTAAAACTTAATCCACTCAATATGCGGTGGCAGGTGATGCATTTTCTGGCATCCTTCGAGGCACTTCCTGGCGTTGCGGCATTTCGCCAAGTCAATCACCATGACCATTTTCTTGTCAGGCAATCCCTGGCGGGATTCCAGGTTCGAAGCTGGCTGACAACACACATGCCCTTTGTCAACCTCAACCAGTTTCCCTTCAGGCGTAAGCAATTTGATCATTTCACCAGTCTCTTTCGACTCATTGCCGGTGATAGCCGATAAAACGCTGCCTCCGCCAGCCACAAGTGCTGTTGCCCCGGCAGCTATGCCCAATTTCAGGAAATTTCTGCGGTTGGATGAATTAGTTTTCATGCTTCGATAATTTGTCCTCAGTGATTGGCTGGATTATCCATTATTATCCAATACGGTTTTATGAATATTTTCTATGGAAAATGCGTGCCGATTGGGTCCTGATTTCTGCCAGTCAAATCTAGCTGGATATATATTCAGTTTTTGAAATATGACAGGAGCATTTTGACGGATTAAACAGGAAATTCAATGCCTTATCGCAGGTAAAAAACTTGGTAATAAAGTGACATATATCAATTTTTACATTACTTTTATGCACCGTTATTTTCCGCTGATGACAGATTACCTCAATAAAACACAAAAACATTGTTTAGGGTGCCAGTGTATGTCACAACTGTTTTGCCTTTTGAATGAAGAGGAATTGTTGCTCGTTGATGAGAATAAGATCCATGTTCATTTCAAGGCAGGGGAGACCATTAAGAAGCAGGGCACCTTTATGTCGCATGTGCTATCGGTGAACAGCGGGCTTGCCAAATTGTACCTCGAGGGTATCGAAGGCCGTTCAGCGATCCTGCGGATTGTAAAGCCGACCAATTTCATCGGTGGCCCGGGGATTTACTTTGACCAGCGGCATCATTTTTCAATAACGGCACTGGTTGATTCGTCGGTTTGTTTCATCGATCTGCAGGTTTTTAAGCAGATACTCAGCGCGAATAACCTGTTTGCAGAGGAGTTTCTTAAGGATTTCAGCCGGGATGTGCTGAATGTTTATAACCGATTGATATTCCTGACGCAAAAACAGATGCCGGGCCGCATGGCTGACGCATTGCTTTACCTGCATGATGAAATATTCAATCGGGCAAAATTCCCCATGATCCTGTCCAGGTTTGAACTTGCAGAACTGTCGGCAATGTCGCGTGAAAGTGCAGTCAAGGTTTTGCGTGACCTTCAAAAGGATGGCATCGTGCGGATTTCGGATCACGAAATTGAAATCCTCGACCTGGAAAGCCTGCAAAAAATCAGCCGTGTAGGATAGCTGATTTTATGCTGTTTCGACTGGATTTCATCCTGATTCCTGCACCCCCTTTCAGGACCCCCTGTCAATTTATTACAATTATTTGTATCTTCGTGTAAATTTTCTGAACCATGGATGAACCTCGTCCGGATTATATCCGCATGTCACCGGCGGAGCGGTTGATGCCACAGGAGGAAATGCTCGAAGTGGCGCGCCAGCGCAGCAACCTGTTGATTGGCGTCCCGAAGGAAGTTTCGCTCCAGGAGAACCGTGTATCGCTGGTTCCTGATGGTGTTGCCTTACTTTGCCGGAATGGTCACCAGGTGATGGTAGAAGCGGGAGCAGGATTAACTGCCCATTTCAGTGACCACGAATACAGTGAAGCGGGGGCCCGTGTCGTTTATTCGCCCGAGGAGGTATATAAAGCGGATATTATCCTGAAAGTTGGTCCTGTAACACGGGAGGAGATGGAATGGCTGAGGCCAAAACAAACCCTGATCTCTGCCATCCAGGTTGCCATGCAGTGTGAAGAGTATTTCCGCGCCTTGCTTTCCCGTAAGGTCACCGCCCTGGCTTTTGAGACCATCCGCGACAGAACCAACCAGCTGGCCATTATCCGTGCAATGAGTGAAATTGCCGGGAGCACCTCCATATTTATTGCGGCCGAATACCTTGCCAATCCTGATTTCGGCAGGGGAAAAATGTTTGGCGGATTTACAGGGATCACCCCATCAGAGGTCGTTATCATCGGTGCCGGCACGGTGGGTGAATTTGCTGCACGGTCTGCAATCGGATTAGGAGCCCTGGTCAAGGTCTTCGATAATTCGGTATATCGTTTGCGCCGTTTGCAGAGCAACCTGGGAATGCGTGTTTTTACATCAATCCTTCATCCGAAAGTGCTGCTTGAAGCGCTTAAGACCGCGGATGTGCTGATCGGGGCCATCCATGCCCACGAAGGGAAGACCCCCTGCATCATCAGTGAAGAGATGATCAAGGAGATGAAGGATGGAACCGTGGCTATTGATGTGAGTATCGACCAGGGTGGCTGTTTTGAAACATCCAGGGCAACCACCCACAAATCACCGGTTTATAAAGTGCACGGGGTTACCCATTATGCCGTACCCAATATTCCGTCCAAGGTGCCGCACACCGCATCGCAGGCATTGAACAATATCATTGTGCCCATCATCCTCGATATCGGCTCTGAAGGAGGCATCGAAAACCTGCTTAAACGCGATTTCGGGGTGCGCCAGGGTGTCTATATTTACAATGGAATTCTGACAAACCTCTTCATCAGCAAGTCATATAACCTGCCATTCCAGGATATCAGCCTGTTGATGGCTGCTTTTCATTGACCTGATTTGAGCTCCCTGCAATGAAACTTATAAACCGTATAATCACCACCGACCGGACACCGGTTTTTTTGGGGAATGATGCGCTCATATCTTTAAACCGGTTTATGAGCGCACTTTATTCGGGTGGAATGAAGTACGGTGGCGAAACAGGGTTGCCCGGCCGGCGGAACCACGATGTTTTCATTTTGGTTGATCACAATACAAGGAAGTACTGTTTGCCTTTGCTGCTTGATCATGCGCATTCGCTCGAAAATGTGCCGGTGCTGGAAATACCGGGAGGAGAGGATTCCAAGTCTTTGTTTGCCGCGGAGCAGCTTTGGACCCGGTTGCTTGAACTGGGCGCTGGCCGGAACAGTTTGCTGATAAACCTCGGAGGCGGGGTTGTAAGTGACCTGGGTGGTTTTGTTGCAGCAGGATACAAACGCGGTATCAATTACATCAATATCCCGACTACGCTGATGGGCCAGGCCGATGCAGCCATCGGGGGCAAGACAGGGGTCAATATCGGCCACATCAAAAACCAGG
>CAZPWZ010000114.1:0-7137 GCA_964590675.1 uncultured Draconibacterium sp. | reverse complement strand
CAACGGCACACGCATGCGTACCGGAAAAATGGTTATTAAACAGGCCAACGGCCAAAAATGGAATGAACCCGGAAATAAGGTGGTGATGATTTTGAATAATTACAACATGACGCGCCTCTCAACGGGCGAAGCAGTTATCCTGAACGGAAAAATAATCTATGAAAATACCCTTGGAGGCCGGCTTAGTGAATTAGGCAATGGCGTGGGCAAGGTTATTCAGAAAGGGATAGGATCCATTGCTGTCACCTTTGGCAATAACCAGACACAAAAATGGGAAATGTCCAGGCAAAGGGTTTTCACAGGGGCCATGGGGAACATGATCATTAACTCAACCGGGATCGGCTCCTACGGCGGCATTAATTATCTTGTTTACTGGGGTAACGGTCGCACCGGAACCCCATTCCTTGGCCAGATAAACGATGCGGTCATCTACAGGGAGGCCTGCACCGGGTACCCCTGCTCCGGAACAATGATGCTGCAGTTGTCAGGGACCAGGAACAATATGATCACCTATGGTTTTAATGACAATAACCAGCCAATTGCACCATCAGAATGTCCCACGAAGATAAAATTCGAGATTCAGACCACAACCTACACCTCCACACTCTATATAAAGCTGTAATGTGCCCCGGGAGTTCAGATTGAAATACAACATGTCCGGTTTACCTGTCACCGAATGATTTCCATTGTATCGGCCGGGATGGAATCGATTTGCTTCAGCATTAATTTTGCGGGACCCTTCAGCTCAACATCGGGAATGAGTTTATCGGCATCAGCCTGGCTGATCCAGCCCTTATGCAGCATTTTTCCGGCAACCAGGCTGTAGAAGCCAGCACTTGATTCGCGCAGGTGTCCGTCACCATTAAAGGAATATTTGAACCACTTTGGCCTGGGAATGATCGACGACATGAAAATGGCCTCGGCCAGGGTGAGCTTTGATGCCTCCTTATTGAAGTAATAATGCGATGCTTCATTGGCTCCATAGATCAGCGGGCCCCATTCAATGAGGTTGAGATAGACCTCGAACATCCTTTCCTTGGTGCTTAATCCCTGGTTTTCGATGAGCCATACAATCATTGCCTCCTCCAGTTTGCGTGCAACGGTTTTATTGCGGCTGAGAAAAACATTTTTAACCAGTTGCATGCTGATGGTACTGCCCCCGCGTGCGAACCGGCGTTCTTTGATGTTGGTAATGATCGATTCACGGAAAGCATCGGGCAGAAAACCGCGGTGCTGGTAAAAGCTTCCATCTTCGGAGGTTAGCACGGCTGACTGCAGGTATGGAGAAATGCGGTCAAGTGGTCTGAAATCAGGGTTTTCAGGACCTATAACAAAAGATCTTACCGGGACATCACGGTCGTAGGCAGTATAAAGAAACGATCCGTTTATTTTCGTAAAATCGCCATTTCCATATGATAAAACACTGAACTGGTGCCGGTTGAGGGCGGTCTCAAAACGCAGGGAGTCAGGATTATCCAGGTCAACAAAAAAATCAAGAAACCATGATAAACTTCCCCTGACCCGGATTCCATCGAGATTGGAGAACAATCCCTCAGGGAAGGAGGAGAAAAGATCCTGCGCCGGAAACGGAGATTTGTGAATGCTGAGGGTCACCTGCTTCCCCGGGTGAGGCCGGTAACGCAGGTAGGGATGAAAATCAATCTTGTTAAATGTAACCCTTGTGGAACTGTCTAGTTCAGCAAAATCTGATCCGATATTTAGCAAATATTCCAGGGATAGCTTTTCAAACATCACTGGCCTGGCGGCAATTCTCCGGTGATCAACACGCAGTCCAAGGATGGAGGCAAAACCTTTGATTTGGGTAATGTCGCCTTCATTTTCCTGTTCAGCGATACTGAACGACAAGGTATCAAAATCAATGACTGCATTCCATTTGTAACCGATGTATGGTATTACAACTTTTGCCGTATCAGCTGCGTATAACCGGAATTCGGCCAGCCGGTTATGATTATCCATTTTTCCGGCCAGCGTCCAGCGCGAGCGTGTACTGTCTTCAGTTACTTCCAGCGTCGACCGGAAATAGTGATTTGACAAGTTGAGCCGCCCGATGTAAAAACCAACGTGGTGACGATCCGTATTTGCTGACAGGCTGAAATTCCGGATATCGAGGGCCAGTGGGATCTTGTCGAAAACGAAACCCGTCAAACGGTCTGCCGTTGTCGCAAAATTGACGGGACCACCTGAAGTATCCGACGATCGTTTGGGACCCTGGAGTAAAAACCTGTAGTTGGATGTGCTGTCGTGACTTTCAAGAACAACAACTGTATTGATCAGCTTCACATTATGGATAGCCAGGCGGCTGGCAAAAAGTTTCAGTATCCCGATGGCGGCAAAAGCAGAGTCGATCTTCAGCAAGGTATCCCCATGATGCGGTTTCAGGCTTATTCCGGTTACCAAAATGGAGGCCAGGCCATGTATCCTGACTCCGGTAATCTTTAATGTTGCCTGGTTTGTTTTGTTAAAATGCCCGATCCGGTGATGCAGGTACCATGCTGCAAAGGGGGTGCGGAAAATAAAGGTCAGCAAAATAAATACAAAAAACCCGAGCGCCAGGTAGCGTAATACCTGGTGAAGTTTTCCGGATGGATTCCAAATTTTTTCGAAGGTGGACAGCACAATATTTTTACAAAGTTATGAAAAACCGGGGATGTGCTAACAGGATTGTTTGGACAGGTTATGCAAACTGCCGGTTAAAAGATATTCCCGATCCCGATATACAGGCCGCTGGCCCCATCCTGCTTGTTCATCGCAAAGCCATAATCGACCGCGATGATGAAATTATCATTGATAGCGATCCTTAATCCAAGACCAGTGGCCAAATGCAGGCGATCGGCACTTTCATTGAAATAAAACGGCTGTTCGTTTTCGGGGATGGTGTTGATCTGGATTTTATGATCCTGCACAACCATGCCACCATCCAGGAATGCAGTCAGACCAAGATAGAGATTTTGCTTCAGCACAACAGATTTGAAAAACTTCCATCGAAGTTCCACATTTCCAAAGGCAATCCCGTCACCCACAATGCGGTTTCGCAATACGCCACGGATGGTCCGGGCTCCCCCGAGCCCGTCGGGCTTGGTAGTAAGGGAATAGGAACTGTAAATGTAGGGCATGATATAGTATGGTGTTGTTCCGCCGAGGGTACCCTGGTAGCTCAGCTGGTAAGCGGCAATAAGCCTTCTCTTCACCAGGGGGATATACTGCCGCTGGGTGACGGCAAGCTTGACAAATGCATACGGATTGTTTCCAAGGAATGTGGGAGCGCTCAACAGCATTATTTCGGACCAAAAACCCCTGTTGGGCGCTGCTTCATTATCGCGGGTATCAAAAACCAACCCGGTTTTAAGGTAAACGGTTGTACCGCCGTCCTTTTCATCCGGCCGTATCAGGCCATAATCAACGTAGTGATCATACAGCAAAGCCGTATCCGGTAATTTGTTCTCCTCCTTTTTCCCCTTGTTGATCCTCTCAATGTCAACAGTTCCAGTATTTATACCTATGACATTGATACCTGCCAGCCAGCGGAGTTTTTGCCCCAGGATGGGTCCCTGGAAGTCGGCCATGATCCGCAGCATCTTACGTTCATGCTTGTAGAAAACACGCGACAGGTAATCATCTGATCCCGTTTGGGTAACTGATGCAATGTAGTTTGCCTCCGCCCCGTTGAATCCATAGAAATCCAGCGCTCTTTCAGTAAGATAGTCCAGTCCGGCTGTAACCCTGATTTTTCCGGGAACAAGATACTTTGAATCGTAAAAAAGCTGGTACACGGCGCTACCCTTGGTGAACCAGGAGCATTCTGCATAAATGGTATGTTTGTACTCCGGGTAGGTACTGCCATCGCCATAATAAAACACCTGCCCGAGTAAACCCAGCTGAAATCCCTGGTCGGCATCGTAAGCCACCACCGGCAACCCGGCCCATGTCCAGCCTGTTTTTCTTTTCTCCTTCACTGGAAACATCGATGAATCAGCCTGGGAATAAAGATCCGGGATGATAAAGAGGATCAGCAGGGAAAACAGGAGTATTGCTTTTCGCATGGCTAACTTTTTTGTTTTTTCCGGAATAACTGGAAAAGGAGAAGAAAAACTGTGGAAACTACGATTGACAGAATTGCCAGATCGGCATTGCTTTTAAAGAATTCAAACGGATCCGGCTGAAAAGCCGCAATGCCCAACAGGATGAAAATATAGGCTGATCCGCTGATAAAGCTGGCCATGGCAGCCTTTGGAGTGATTTTCCAGTGAAAGGAGGCCACCGCTGCCGGAATAATGGTAAATCCCACCCCTGTGATAAAAATAATGACCGCCACCAGGTCACGAAGAAACCATGCACCGATAAAGCTAAGCCCGGTAAAACCTAAAATTCCCATTTTCGTTATCTGCATGCGGCGTCTGCTGTCAGATTTCTTTCCGGAAAGTTTATCAACCCAGTCAACCGCCACCGACGAAGCCAGTACAAAGATCTGCGTATCGGCCGAACTCATGATCGCAGCAAATATCAGGATCAGTGCGGCACCTAGCAATTTATCAGGCATCAGGATTGTCAATCCTTCGGCAAAAGCGTCCTTGGCATCGATGCCATGAAGATGGACGTGGGCAGAAAGACCCACCATGGTTATCGCAATACCCGTTAATACCGTAAAAACGGCCGAGCCGATGAGCCCCGATTTAACGACGCTGTTCGACCTTGCACCATACACCCGCTGCCAGTACTCGGCCGACTGAAAAATGATCAGTACGCCAAAAGCGGTAAAGGCAATGGTCATACCTGCATCCATGCGCGAAAAATCCACCAGCTCCATGGCAAAGGTACGCCTGTCTCCCATTATCACCACGCCCAGCAGCACCATCATCACCAGGATCACCATATATTGAAAAACATCGGTACGGATCACACTCCGGAAACCACCAGCCATCAGGTAAGTGACAATTACACTGCTTGAAAGGAGCAACCCTGTTTCGTAAGACCAGCCGCTGATGTTTGCAAGAATGCTGCTGCCGGCGATGAACTGATTAAGCAGCATTCCCGAGTATACAATCATCAGGATCACGGCCGAGGCAAGACCTACGGTTTTACCCATTTTGAAATTCAACCAGTCGCTCAGTGTATAAAACTCCTTTTTCCCGCTGAATTCCCTAAGTTTCAAGGCATACGGAATAAAAACGACAAAGCCGATGGCCGTTCCCAGAAACACGGCGATAGCCGATATGCCGAAGCGGTAAACATATGCCGTATAAGCAACCAGCGCCGCGCCGCCGATGTAACTGGCCACAACGGAGGTTACAAATCCGATGATTCCGATTTTCCGGCCGGCGATCATAAAATCGGAATCGGTTTTCCGGTGCGAGGCATGTAATCCGATTCCCAGGCAAATGAGGGTATAAAGTGCCAGCAGGAAAATATCAAAGGGGCAGAGACGGCTGCCTGGAAGGTCTTTGAATAACTGTTCCATCAAGAGAAAATATATGCAAATATATTAATTCCTGTCACTGGCGTTTTCTTATGATAAAAAGAACGAGGGAAGAGGTAACCAGGCTTAACAGGATGACCAGGCTGCTGCCGGATGTTCCGAAGTTTTCATAGTCTCCGCCAATGATGCCCTGCTGGCCAAGATAGGTTACAACCACAACCGTTCCGTTCTGAATAAAGTGGGCGAATACAGGGATCCATAGTGATCCTGTCCAGTAAAAGAGGTATCCAAAAACCATCCCAAGCACCATCCGCGGAAGGAAACCGTAAAACTGCATATGCATCGCTGAAAACAGGAGGGCGGAAATAAAGATGGCAATATGTACATTGCCCAGCCACTCCTTCAGTAACCGCTGGATCAATCCCCTGAACATGATCTCCTCCCCGATGGCCGGAAGTACAGCAATCATCAGCATGTTGAAAAGGAAACTTACCATGGTGGGCATCGCCATAAAGGCCTCCGTCAGCCTGGCTGCCCCGGCTTCTGTGGCCCGCATCCAATCCTCTATTCCCCTGAGCGCATCCGGTAATTTCATCATGTCATTTACCGAAATCATCCAGTTGATTATTGGCAGGGAGGCCAGGATCAGGATGAAGGTAAAGAGATATACCGGCCACTTCGGTGATTTGTTTAAGCACAGGTACCGGTGACTGCTGTTACCGAAAAAATACCCGGCTAGGAGTGCAGGGAAGATAAAAAGCCCGAAGGACTGGATTACCTGGAAATATTGCAAGAGCCGGAGGGATTCAGGATTATCATAGTCGGAAAGTGAGGTCATGACATCCATCATCCCGGTGCCGAAAATAGGCTTTGCCAGCATTATGCCCAATAGAAAGGTGATGGCAAAACTGGTGATCACAAGCAACACGGAAAAAAGGATTCGTGTGAAAGGAGTCAGGCTTTCAAGGATGGGGGGCTTCTGTAAATCCACGGATTTTGGCTATTTTTGCGGCTAAATTAGCACAATTTGGTAAAGATCGGAAATATCGGGTTAGGCGGTTTTCCGCTGTTTCTTGCACCCATGGAGGATGTCACCGACTCCCCGTTCCGTGTCATATGCAAGCAATATGGTGCTGATGTACTGGTCACCGAATTCATCGCTGCTGAAGGGTTGATCAGGGATGCAGTGAAGAGCAGCAACAAGATGCGGTTTGAACCGGAAGAGCGTCCCATCGGCATCCAGATATTTGGCGACAATGTTGAATCGATGATGAAAGCCGCGGAAGTGGCTGAAGCAGCCGGTCCCGATTTCATCGACCTCAATTTTGGCTGCCCGGTTCGAAAAATCGTGATGAAAGGTGGCGGAGCGGCCTTGCTGCAGGACATTCCCAAGATGATCCGCATGACAGAAGCAGTCGTCCGGTCGACAAGTTTGCCTGTGACGGTTAAAACACGCCTTGGATGGGATGAGGAGCATAAAGACATTGTAAATATTGCCGAAAAGCTACAGGATGTGGGCATCAGCGCCATCGCCATCCATGGCCGCACCCGTGCCCAGCTTTATGGGGGTGAGGCCGACTGGACGCTGATCGGGGAGGTTAAAAACAACCCGAAAATGCATATCCCGGTCTTCGGTAATGGGGACGTTGATTCCGGTCCAAAAGCCGAAGAGATGAAAAACCGCTATGGGGTTGACGGTATCC
>CAZPWZ010000113.1:0-7145 GCA_964590675.1 uncultured Draconibacterium sp. | reverse complement strand
CGCAGCGGGGAAAAAGATTCAAGAATGAAAAGCCGGTTGTCGGAAGTGCTGAATTCAATCTGATAGATAACCCCGCGCGGAATGACCAGGTGATCTCCATAACTGAACGGAATGTTTCCATACATGGTCCGCAGGGTGCCTTCGCCGCGATGGATAAAGATCATCTCATCGGCACCGGAGTTTTTGAAGTAATAACCGGTAATTGATTTTCGCGGTGCAGCGAGGCTGATGTGACAATCGTTGTTGACCAGCACCGGGATTCGGCTGTCGAGGTAATCATCGGCTTGATCGATATCAAATCCACGGAAAAGACGGTGTTGCATATTCTTCAGGTCGGCGATTTTTGGGGCCACAGAATATGCTTCATCAATCTTTGTTACCATGGTCGGAGGATGACAGTGGTAAACCAGGGAATAGGTATCGGAAAATCCCTCCGTCGAAACCAGTTGTTCTGCATACAGCCTTCCGTCGGGCTTGCGGAATACAACATGCCGTTTGCGGGGAACCTGGCCAAGTGTATAATAATGCGACATTGTTATTTACGATTGACGATTTACGAATTACGATTGACTAAGGACAATTGACAAATGACAAGTGATAAATGACAAATGACAAGTGATCTCATGTCAGATTTGAATTTCCGGGATTTCTCCTTCGACGATCAGTTTGCCTTCGGTTGCATTGATGATCTCCTGAACCGATACACCCGGGGCCCGCTCCAGCAACTTAAACCCCTGAGGGGTCACATCCAGCACAGCAATGTCGGTGACAATGCGTTTTACCACGCCAACGCCGGTGAGTGGCAAGGTGCATTTTTTCAGCAGTTTTGATTCACCCTGCGGATTGGTATGCATCATGGCTACAATGATATTCCTTGCCGATGCAACCAGGTCCATGGCGCCACCCATGCCTTTAACCAGCTTTCCCGGAATTTTCCATGAGGCAATGTCGCCGGTTTCCGATACCTCAAAGGCACCAAGCACGGTAAGGTCGATATGCCCGCCCCTGATCATCGCAAAACTGGCGGCTGAGTCAAAAAAAGCCGCCCCGGGCAGCGCCGTGATGGTTTGTTTTCCTGCATTTATCAGATCCGGATCGAGGGCATCCTTGTCCGGGAAGGGACCGATGCCAAGCAAGCCGTTTTCCGACTGCAGAACAATCTGCATTCCGGCGGGAATATAATTGGCCACAAGGGTGGGAATTCCAATTCCAAGGTTGACATAATAACCGTCATGGAGTTCCCGGGCGATTCGTTTTGCTATTCCATTTTTATCCAAAGACATGGGATGGGATTTACGATTTACGATTTTTGATTTGCGAGTGACAAATGACCAATGACCAATGACCAATTACGAATGAAGTGTGCTGGGTTGCGAAAGATGAATTAAAATCTGTGGGCAGCATATCAGCGGGTTGTGGCAAATTCAATTCTTTTTTCATAGTTGCTTCCCTTGAAAATCCGTTGCACAAATACACCCGGCGTATGGATGTGATTGGGATCGAGGGTGCCTGCCGGGACTAACTCCTCAACTTCAGCAATTGTTATCCTGCCTGCTGTAGCCATGGCCTGGTTAAAATTGTTGGCGGTATGCCTGTACACCAGGTTTCCATATTCATCTCCTTTCCAGGCCTTTACAATCGCAAAATCGGCTTTAAGCCATTGCTCTTCAAGGTACATTTTACCAAAAAACTCCCTGACCGGTTTTCCGTTGGCCACCTCGGTGCCAAATCCGGCCGGAACAAAAAAAGCCGGGATCCCTGCACCTCCCGCCCTTATCCTCTCTGCCAGGGTGCCTTGCGGTATAAGCTCCACCTCAAGTTCTCCGCTGAGAAGCTGCCGTTCAAATTCCTTGTTCTCCCCAACATAGGAGGAGATCATCTTCCTGATCTGGTGGCGGCGCAGCAGCATACCAAGGCCGAATCCATCAACGCCTGCGTTGTTGGAAATGCAGGTCAGTCCGGTGATTTCACTTGCAGCCAATGCTGCGATACAGTTTTCAGGGATCCCGCACAAACCGAAGCCGCCCAGCATCAGGGTCATGTTGCTTTCTATCCCAATTATTGCCTCCCCGGCACTTTTTACTACTTTGTTCATTTTTAAAAGAATCTCCTACAAATTTATATTAATTCTAAATAAAAACAATAATTTTGCAAAAAATTTTAATCATTTAACTTTAATCTTGAAAATGTACAAATTATTCAGTCCATATAAATTAGGAATTATCGAATTGAAAAACAGGGTTGTAATGGCTCCGATGACCCGGTGCCGGGCCATAGACAATATCCCGAACGACCTTATAGCTCAGTATTATGAGCAGCGTGCCAGTGCAGGGCTTATCATTACGGAAGGCACCTCCCCTTCCCCGAACGGGCTGGGCTATGCCAGGATCCCGGGGATATTCAGCGAGGCGCAGGTGGCCGGCTGGAAAAAAGTAACCCATGCTGTTCACAGCAAGGGAGGAAAGATCTTTGTCCAGTTCATGCATACCGGCCGGATGGGGCATCAGCATAACCTTCCCGCCGGTGCTGAAATCATTGCGCCATCAGCCATCGCGGCATCAGGCCAGATGTATACCGACAGCCAGGGAATGCAGGATTTACCGGTGCCCCGGGCAATGACCTCCGAAGATATCGTGAACACGAAAAAGGAATTCATGAAGTCGGCCATCAATGCCATCACCGCCGGTTTCGACGGCGTTGAACTCCATGGAGCCAATGGATACCTGCTGGAACAGTTTCTTTCACCGGTGAGCAACCAGCGTACCGATGAGTATGGCGGAAGCGTTGAAAACCGCTGCAGGTTCGTACTGGAGGTGGTGGAATCGGTCGGACAGTCGATCGGAATGGATAAGGTGGCCATCAGACTTTCCCCCTACGGTGTAAATGGCGGCATGGTTCCCTACCCTGAAATCAACGACACCTACACTTACCTGGCTGCACAGCTCGACAGGTTAGGCATCCTTTACATCCACCTGGTGGATCACAGTGCCATGGGAGCTCCTGAAGTCCCCCTTGCCATCAAACAAACCATCCGTGAAAAATTGAACCATACGCTGATCCTTGCCGGCGGATATTCAAAAGAGACCGCCGAACGTGACCTGCAAAGCGGGTTGGCCGATCTGATCGCCTTCGGGAAACCATTTATCACCAACCCCGACCTGGTCGAGCGCATGACAAACGATTGGGACATCAACACGCAATGGGATTTCAACACATTCTATACTCCTGATCATCATGGGTATACAGATTACCCACCTTACCATACCGCCTGATGTTATGTTAACGAATGTTAAATTTCTTGACATCTGGTTCTTTTGAGTTATATTTGTTCAACCAATTTTAAAACTTAAAACCTACAAAAAAGTAACAAGACCAATTTGATTTTATGGCATGTTTCGCTCATCCGGAACATGTGTTTAAAGCCAAAGGCTGATCCGGAATCCATAGATTGCCGGATGATTTAAATCGCAATAGCGACACCGCCCCAGATACGGGGCGGTTTTTTATTGCCCCTGCGCTACTTATGGATCAGGAGGAAAAGATGGGGGGAGAACTATTTGTTCCTGCGGAATAGGAACCGTAGAAATACCTGGTCGAAGAAAAAAGTAAAAAGGAATATGGCGGCAAGCGCGGTAACCACCTGCCAGTTTTGCAAAAGATAGGTGAACACCGGAATATCGCTGTTTTTATCCGGGAAGAAAAGTACTGCGGTGAGTATCGCGAGGGCGCCCACCACCAAACCGATCTTCAGTCCGAATTCGGCCAATAGTTCACGCCATTCGAGTTTCCGTTCCAACTTGCTGATCAATGTTTCCGTGAATGCAGAAGGGAGCTGAATATCTGGAAATTCCTGCAAGGCTTCATCCAGTATTGCTTTCAGTTCGTCGCGTTTATCCAATTTGTTCATGGCTCAAAATTAGCATTAAATTGTTTCAAATAAAACCGCTCTGATCTCGGGAATCTGTTCAAGCATTTTATCATGAATGATCTGCCGGCCGCGGTTAAGGTAACTTTTAACGGTGCCTTCAGGCATACCGGTGATCTCCTCGATTTCCCGGTACGAAAATCCTTCAAGGTGAAAGAGTGTGATCACAATCCTGAAGTGATATGGCATGGCATCAATAATCTGATGGACCAGCTTTTTAACGGCTGCCCGGTCCATGTTGCCCATACTTTCGGGAATATCCACCCTGGCCAGCATCGCCGGCGTGAAATTTTCAACCGGGGTGACCATATCCCTCCGGTTCCGCCGCAGGTGATCAATGCAGATATGATAGGCGATTGATCCGATCCAGGTCGATAACTTTGCATCTCCGCGGAATTTGCCGATATCGCGGAACACACGCATGAATACATCCTGGCAAAGATCTTCGGCATCCTCCCGGTGGTCAATCATACGCAAAACCATATGCCACACCAGGTTCTTGTATTTATCCACAAGAAACCTGTAAGCATGGGTGTTGCCATCAACGACCCGGGCTGCCAGCGTTAAATCATCCATCGTATGATTAGTCGCATAAAGTATGAAAAGGTTGCATTATTCCCATTGCAAAAAAAAATTCCCCGGACTGCAACCTTTTATCAGGTTAAACGACCTATGATCCGTACAACAATTATAAACAGAAAAACCATGATAACAGATGCATTGATTACCGCGATCGTCTTTTTTGGACTTTATCACATCATCAAGATGTTCACTGATTTCCTGCTGAAGCGCAAGATCATCAAGGCAGGGCATGTCGATAAAGCCGGGATCCTTGATCCGGTTTCCGCCATATCCGAAGAAAACCGGTATCCGACCCTGAAATGGGGCCTGGTTTCGTTCATGGCCGGGGCTGGTTTGATCCTGATCGAAGTGCTGAGCCGCGGCGGACAGATATCCTGGGTGAAAGAGTATAACTCCCTCCTCCCGATCGGCATCGAGCTGGTGTTCATCGCAGCCGGCTTCCTGATATATTTCTTTATTGTCAACGCGAAGAAACGCTAACCAGGTAACCTCCCTGGTCGCCTCCTTCGGGACCGAGTTCAATGATATGGTCGGCCTGGGCGATGATCATCGGATCATGTTCAATGACAAGTAAGGTATTCCCCTGATCGGCCAGTTGATGGAACAGGGTTATCAGATATTCAATGTCGCGGAAATGCAGCCCGGTCGAAGGTTCTTCAAACAGGTATAAAGCGGGTCCCTTCCCCGGGTTCATCAGTTCGGCAGCCAGCGCCAGGCGCTGCGATTCTCCTCCCGATAGGGTATTCAGCGGCTGACCCAGCTGAAGGTAGCCCAGTCCGACCTTCTCAAGCATTTGAAATTGCTGCGTGAGCTGCCTGTGACCGGGAAAAAACAGATTCGCCTCTATGGCCGTCATCTCCAGTATCTCCGAAATATTCTTCCCGTTGACCCGGCACGACAGGATATCATCCCGGTAGCGTTTTCCCTGGCATTTTTCGCACACCATATGCACATCGGAAAGGAAATCCATGGATATTTTTATCTGGCCGGTTCCTTCGCATTCAGGGCACCTCCCATCCTTGTTAAGATAGGAAAATGAATTTTTGCTGAATCCGGCCTGTTTTGATTCAGGGACTGAGGCAAACAAATCGCGGATCCGGTCAAATATTCCCGTGAAAGTGGCCGGTGTGGCGAGGGGAGAGGAAAAGCCGGTTCGCTGGTGAACACTTACCATGCGTTTAAAATGATCAAACCCCGTAATATGGGAACATCCTGCCGGCTTATGATTTTCACGGGAGGCAAGGATCACATCAAACATCAGGGTTGATTTTCCACTACCGGAAACCCCGGTAATGGCAATAATGCCGGCTGAGGGTATCTCCAGATCAAACCCCTTGAGATTATTGGCGAAGGCATTTTTGATGGATATTCCCGGTTTCAGGGCACAGTGCGGGCCCGATATGCTGTTCGGACTCCCGGGAATGATCAGATCATTTACTGAGGTACCCCTTGAAAGGTAGTTATAATCCCCTGACAAATAGGGCCCTGTAACCGAACCGGGATTTAGCGTCACCTCGCGGGGGGTTCCGGTAGCGACAACCGTTCCGCCTTGTTTTCCTGCCCCGGGTCCCATATCGATCACATGATCGGCCCCGAGGATGACATCCCGGTCGTGTTCGACAATAATGATCGTATTCCCGGCCTCCTGCAATGTCCGGATGAGTGTCATCAGTTTACCGGTATCCCTGGGATGGAGACCGATGGTGGGTTCGTCCAGTACATAGGTGAGCCCGGTGAGACCGGAGCCAAGCTGGCCGGCCAGTTTGATCCGTTGCGCCTCCCCGCCTGAGAGTGTCGAGGCAAGGCGGTCGATGGTCAGGTAGGATAAGCCAAGCCCCGACAGGAATCGGAGTTTACGCAGTATTTCTCCGATCAAAGGCACCGCCGCAGCAGTAACAGGATCAACGGCATCGTGTGAAAGCAGGGATTCGAAAAAAATTATTGACGACGCCACGGATAATTTCGAAACCTCAGCAATGTTGTTCCCCCGGATGGAATATGCGAGTGCCTCCATCCGCAACCTGGAACCAAGGCATGACGGACAGCAAACGGATTTCATCAGCCCCATCATGCTTTCGCCGCGATGATCGGCATGTTTGCGGTTGTATTCCTCATTTACCAGGTTCGCTAATCCTATCCACGGACCTTTAAAACGATGTTCACCTTCACGGTTATCGCGCCTGAACTGCCAGTTTACGTCGTACATTTCTTCGCCAGTGCCGTTCAATGCACATGCTTTCGCCTCCGCTGAAAGCTCTTTCCAGGGTGGTAAAAAATCAAAACCATATTTGTCGCCGGCAGCTTTAAGTGTGGCCATGTACTGGCCAAACGGATCGCCATAGAATTTCCCGGTTTTTGTACCATCCATGGCGCCATCCAACAGGGATCTCCCAGGGTGGGTAATCAATTTTTCCGGGTCACAAACTGTTTTTGAACCCAGCCCGTCGCATTCGGGGCAGGCTCCGTGTTGGTGGTTGAAGGAAAAGAGGCTTGAGGAAGGCCCCGGATTTACGATATACGAATTACGATTTACGATTTCAGATGTACGAACCGGAGCTAAACGGAGCTCGGCGGAGTCATTTGCGATTCGGATATTCTGGTTTTCGGAACCAGGGTTCTGATTATCGGATTCGGAATT
>CAZPWZ010000112.1:0-7161 GCA_964590675.1 uncultured Draconibacterium sp. | reverse complement strand
ACGATGACTGGCTGCTGAACCCCCCGCGGAAAGGCGTTGGTTGTAGCGCTTCAAAGCCGAAGCCACTGCATTGCTGAGCTCCATGTCCACCAGCTGCATGCTTCCCTTGGGTAACCGCAGCATCTCACGAATACTGTCGCTTTCAAGTGATATCATAATGTCTACGAGGGCATTGCCCATGCCAAGAATTTTTTTCATGTGAGGTTTTTAAGGTCCGCAAAGTTAAAAATTATCCGGCTCCCGGGACATTGGGTAGAGTTTATCCAGCAGCGCAGGCGAATATCACAGTATATCGCCCGGATGACTACAAAAGTGATGAAAATGTCAACGTTTACTTATTTGATTTGACCTAATTGTAACCCAATGTATCTGAGCTCCGTACAAAACAGAAATCGAAATCATGAAAACACGCATCCTTTTATCTCTGGCCCTGATGTTCATATTTTCGTTTCAAGTGATGGCAGTGGACGATGATTGCCCCTGCAGAAAGAAAAAAGTCGTGACAAAAACAGTTGTCAGGAAAAAAGTCGTTCCCGTGGTTAAAAAGGTTGTACGGCAGAATGTCCTGTTTGAAAATACCCCTATCGTATACGAAAACCTTTGCAAGGGAAGCGCAAGGGAACGACAGAATGTCAAGGTGAGAATCATGCCGAACCCGGTGCTCAAGTATATCAACGTGATTTATGACACCGAAAACGGGCAGAAGGTTAAAATCGAACTGCTTTCATGCCAGGGAAAATTGATAAAGACCCTGATGAATGAGGTTGTTTATGGCGAAGGACTCAAGGAAAGCACCTTCGATATCAATGGGCAGGTAAGCCGCGGTGATGCCTATGTGCGCCTCACTTCCGGGGTTATCACCAAAATGGAAAAGATATTTATTCTCTGAGAAGGATGGTTTAAGCAAGTTTCAGGGGCGTATGAGGCTGTCGTTACAGGCAGCCTTTTTTTATGCCCTTTGTAACAATTTCGCAACTTTTTCGTTTTATTAAGTCTAAATAGGGTTTTATGCCGGTGCATAGGCACATTTTCATTTATATTTTTTCACTGCTGTCATTTACCGGATGTTCACAGAATCCGGAGAATGCTTCAAAAATGAACCAACTCAATATGAAATTTAAACAATTAACCCCGGAAGAAGAGCGGGTGATCGTAAATAAAGGGACCGAAGCTCCCTTTACGGGCAAATTCGAAAAGTTCAATGAAACCGGCACCTATGTGTGTAAACGATGTGCAACTCCCCTCTACCGATCAGCCGATAAATTCGATGCACATTGCGGATGGCCATCGTTCGATGACGAGATCAGCGGGGCTGTGAAGCGGATACCTGATGCCGACGGCATGCGCACGGAAATTGTTTGTACTGCATGTGGCGCCCACCTTGGTCATGTTTTTTCCGGTGAAGGGTTTACGGATAAAAACACCCGCCATTGCGTGAATTCCATTTCGCTTGATTTCATTCCTGCCGATGAAGCTGGTTTGACCGACACTGCAATTTTCGCCGGGGGCTGCTTCTGGGGTGTGGAATATTATATGAAGAAGATCAGCGGGGTTATTTCAACCGAGGTCGGCTATACGGGCGGTAAAACGGAAAAACCCACCTACAAGGAGGTTTGCGCAGGGAATTCAGGGCATTATGAAGCCATTGAGGTCTTGTTTGATCCGGGTCGGACCTCTTTTGAAACCGTAGCCAGGATGTTTTTCGAAACCCATGATCCAACCCAATGGAACCACCAGGGACCCGACTGGGGTGAACAATACCGTTCGGCCGTGTTTTACCGCAACGAGGATCAAAAAATCATCACTGAAAACCTGATCCGGGAGCTTAAGGAGAAAGGATTCAAGGTAGTTACAGAAGTACTTCCTGCCAAGAAATTCTGGAAAGCCGAGGATTACCACCAGGATTACTATGATCATAAAGGGGCAGCTCCCTATTGTCACGGGTATGTAAAAAGATTCTGAGCCTGCCGGGTAAAGGAGGTAGGCTTTCGATCACCTGTTCCCTTGTTACCCTGTCATGTTTTCTCAAAAAACCGATTCTTTATCGCTGTATCCATCTCTTCTATCCGTTCGAAATTCCCCCAGCGGAAATTTTTCCTCCGTCCGTTGGTGTCCCATGAATAAACATTAAGGAACATCTGGCCGAATCTAAGGTGGCGTGAATCATAATATTTTGCATAGGCCACCTGCTCTCCTGTTTTTATATCATTCCCAATGAATGAAAACTTCATGTGCAGCAAGGTTCCGTTGGTCAGCGCATCCCGAATGGCCTCACGCAGGTCATGGCCACCTTTATCATCAAGCTGAATATCATAATAGAGAATCTTCTCAAGGTCGGGCAGGTCTTCTTCGGTACGAAATGCCCGTACCCTGGAATTGTTTTCTATGGTCCAGGCTTCGAATTTGCTTTTGAGGTCAATGATGTCGCGACCTTTGTTCCCGACGCGCAAAGACAGGAAATAATTTCCCTTCCGGAAACGGATGTAGACTTTTTTGGTTGTAAAAACATCCTGGGGGCGCTTTATCACGAAATAGACAAGGAATCCGGAAAAAATGGCTGTAAAGAAAAGGGAAATGGTCGACTGTATCATCACCACCTGCCGGCCCAGCTGCGATATGGGATGAATATCTCCAAACCCGATGGTATGAAACGAAACAATGCTGAAATACACCGCCTTTTCAAAATTGATCCGATCGGCATTTTTATATCCGATGGTTTTCGAGTAAGGGGTCATTTCAATGCTGTCGGTCGCATAGTAAATCCAGGCAAACCCAAAGATGAATGCAAAGTAAACACACAGTGATACCAGGATGAAAACCAGGACCTCCCGTGTTTTGAAGCGAAAATTCATTGGAACATATTATTCGATGGTAAAATTATAATTAATTCATCATGCCTGACCATGCCCGAAAATCAAAAACCCCTCTGGTTAATAAAAATGTTTATATTTGGATTTTCTATTTCAATCCGGAAAAAATGAAAAGAAAACATTGGTTACTGATCCTGGTGTTCGGGCTGCTTTTATTGAGTGAATATGCCGGTGCTCAAACGCTCGAATTGCGCGAAATCTGTCATTTCGATTACCGAACCGATTATACTTCGATTGCCGACCGCAACAAGGATGATCTGTTCCCCAAAGGCAGTACGGTTGGATTTGTCCACTTTTACCGTGGCATAAGTCTCCACCGTCAGCGGTCGTACCGGGAATCCATCGTCGATTTTAAACATGCACTTGCCGATACGACAGTTTCCCGTTCCCTGTGCAACCTCTACCTGGGGATCGCATTCATGCAGTTAAACATGCCTGACAGCATCCTGATCATGTACAGCAAGGCCATGAATGTACCCGTTGAGGAACTGAAAAAGCCGGAATTCTGGGATAATGAACCCTATATCAAGGATAATACTTTTGGCGCCTACCTGATGGGGACCAACAATGCCCTGCACAATCCCACCGACACGCTGCTTATCGAGGCCCTTTTTAATTATGCTACCAAGGACGACACTTTTTATGATGCCTTTGTGAACTATGGCTGTTATTCATATAATATCATGCGTTACGCAAAATCCATCAATTTTTTACTCAAGGCCCGCGAACAGGACCAAAAAGACGACAGCACCCTGTTATTGTGCATGGGTTACCTTTACCGGCTCGTTGGTGATAACAACCAGTCGATCAAATCGTACGACCTGCTCCTGGCCAAGATCTATAACCATGCGGCTGCCTTCAATAACCGGGGATGCGTTAACGGTTACCTTGAGAAATACAACCGGGCGCTCGGCGACCTGAACAGGGCCGTTTCCAGCGAGGAACGCATGCTTGAACCATACTGGAACCGCGGAATAATTTACCTGAAAATTGAGAAGTTTGATCGGGCCATTGAAAATTTCACCACCGTGATCCAGTTGCAACCCAACTTGGGCGATGCCTATTATTACCGCGGATTCGCTAAAAAAGCCAGCGGAGACCTCCCTGGTTCCGTTGCCGATTTCACCAAGGCGCTGCAGTTAAAAAAGAAATAATTGTTTTCTGGCTGTATATCAGAAAATTGGTGTACCTTTGCACCCCCAAAAAATCAAGCTGATATGCCATTAAACAAACTTAGAAATATCGGTATTGCCGCACATATTGATGCCGGCAAAACCACTGTTACTGAACGAATTCTGTTTTTTTCAGGAACCAATCGCAAGATGGGTGAGGTCCACGATGGTGCAGCTACCATGGACTTCATGAAGCAGGAACAGGAACGCGGAATTACCATTGCATCAGCTGCCATCACCTGTGCATGGAAAGGCCACCAGATTAATTTGATCGATACTCCCGGGCACGTGGACTTCACCATTGAGGTGGAACGTTCCCTGCGCGTGATCGACGGGATGGTTGCCGTTTTCTGTGCCGTTGGAGGTGTGGAGCCCCAGAGTGAAACTGTATGGAACCAGGCCGACCGCTACCGGGTGCCCCGCTTTGCCTTTATCAACAAGATGGACCGTACCGGTGCCGATTTCCCGGCTGTGGTTGCCCAGATGAACAAGTACCTTGATGCCAATGCGGTTCCCTTCCATGTTCCAATGGGCGCGGAAGAGCACTTTGAAGGCATCATCGATGTCATTTACCGCAAAGCATATATGTTCCGGGAAATGGAACAGATTGAAAAGGAAATCCCGGAAGAGTATAAACAAAAAACCGAAGAAGCACGCGCATGGGCAGTTGAAAAACTGGCCGAATTCAATGATGAGATCATGGAATTGTTCATGGAAGACAAAGAGGTCTCCCCTGAATTGATGAAGAGGGCATTGCGTGATTCAACCCTTAAACTGCTCATCACCCCTGTGTTCTGTGGTGCTGCTTATAAAAACAAGGGAGTCCAGATGCTGCTGGATGCAGTGGTCGACTACCTCCCCTCCCCAATCGATGTTGGCGCCGTAACCGGCACCGACCTGGATGATCCGGAAAAGCTTCACACCTGCCACCCTTCATTGAAAGAACCATTCTCAGCCCTGGCTTTCAAACTCATTCACGACCCTTTCGTGGGTCAGCAAACATTTACCCGCATCTTTTCGGGAACCTTGAAAAGCGGGATGCAGGTATACAATTCAACAAAGGGCAAACACGAGCGCGTTGGTCGTATTTTCCGCATCCATGCCAAAGACCGTGAGGAGATCGCAGAAGCAGGACCCGGAGATATCGTGGCCCTCATCGGAATGAAGGTCACCAAAACCGGGGATACGCTTTGCAGTGATGAGCACCGGCTGCTGCTTGAAAACATCCATATTCCACCCAGTGTGATTGAACTTAAGATCAATCCCGTGAAACGTGCCGACCAGTCAAAACTTGGAGAGGCGCTTCATAAACTGGCCATGGAAGACCCCTCCTTCAACGTCCGGTTTGATGATGAAACAGAAGAAACAGTCATTGCAGGCATGGGGGAACTTCACCTCGAGATCATTGTGGACCGCCTGAAGCATGAATTCAAGGTGGATGCCATCGTGGGTGAACCCGCTGTAGCTTTCCGTGAAACCATTACCAGCGAGGTTGAAACGAATTACAAACATTCCAAGCAGACCGGTGGAAAAGGCCAGTTCGCACATGTTTTAATGCGCATGGAGCCGAATGAAGGCAAGGGCTATGAGTTCATCGAAAAGATCAAGGGTGGTAACATCCCGGCCGAATACATTCCATCCGTGAACAAGGGTATTCTGAAAACCCTTGAACGTGGTGTAATGGCCGGATACCCGGTGGTTGATGTGAAGGTGGTATTGCTCGACGGCAGTTTCCACCCGGTCGACAGCTCCGACATGGCATTCCAGACTTGTGCTTCCATTGGTTTCAAACAGGGCTTTATGAAAGCCGATCCCGTGCTGCTTGAACCGATGATGAAAGTGGAGGTAAACACCCCCGATGAGTACATTGGTGACGTGGTCGGAAATCTGAACCGCCGCCGCGGCAAAATTGAAGCCATGCGCCGTTACCGCAAGGGATCGCAAAAGGTCAATGCCTTTGTCCCCCTGATGGAGATGTTCGGTTATGCAACGCAGCTGAGGAATATTTCAAGCGGACGCGCCAATTACTCGATGGAGTTTTATAAATACACGCCACTGCCAAAGCAATTGCAGGACGAAGTGCTGAAAAAGATTGCTGACGAGAAGAAAGCAGCAAAATAGCGCTTATCCCCTTATGAAATGAGGCATTTCTGCGGGAATCTCGAGTGAAAACTCGACGATTCCCCTGAATTCGCCATCCCGGAACCAGGGAGACTGATAGATGATCTTCTTCTTTCCCTTTTTTTCAATGGTATACACATTTTTCTGCCCCGAGTTCATGATTTCAAGGATCTTCCGCCGGGAAGCCTCCGAATGACATTCCAGCAGATCCTTACCTATCAGGTTGATGCCACCGTCCTTTTCATAATTTGAGATCGCCTTTTCATTCATGTAGATGATCTTTCCAAGGGCATCACTGACAATTACATTGCCGTCAAGCTTTTCAATCCATTCCATTTCGGTTATTTTTTGTAAAAATAGAGACTTTTCGTCGACAGCTTGCGGCTGTTCAACTGTTTTCATTCATATCTTTGTAACTACAGAATAACAATGCCATCTAATCTTCAAATTTCCAAATTCTCAAATTAATACTATGGAACCAAAAAGATTATTTCGTTCAAAGAACGACCGCGTCCTGGGCGGTGTATGCGGAGGCCTGGGAAAATATTTTAACATCGACCCGGTACTGGTCAGGGTTTTATGGGCAGTATCCTTCTTTATGGGTGGCGTTGGTTTTCTTGGCTATATCATTGCCTGGATCATCATCCCTGAAGAACAATTGGTTTAACCAGTTTATTCAAGGGAATTTTTAAACCCATGCGGCCGTCAAGTTTGAATGGAACCCGGACTGCATGCTCAAACAACGTTTATCGATATTCGGATAGGGTCCCGGCCTTTATTTTTCTGCTTTTTCTTTCTGGACAGGCCAGGCCTCTTCCCGGTCTCTTGCTTTTTTATCCCATTCCGGAAGAACATCTTTAATCCATCCATCCTTTTCTTTCCGCAACTGGTCCATGGGGAGGCCGATAAACTCCTGGGCTTTTGATTTTGTTGCAATGTCGGGGTAGGACACTTCACTGTTTTTTCCATGTGAGGCCAGCACCCTTGCAATCATTACC
>CAZPWZ010000111.1:0-7286 GCA_964590675.1 uncultured Draconibacterium sp. | reverse complement strand
CCAGGAGATTGAATTCATCCATACCCTGACGCAAACCAGACGCGGAAAAGTGCAGCGCCGCATCCTGCATGCCAAGGAATGGGGAGAGGAGATAGGGGATACAAGTACTTTGGAGAATGATTAGAGCAGATAATCAATTTACGATTTACGATTTACGATTTGCGATTTTTGAAAAATTTAACCCTCAAAACATAAGGAGAAACAAACAATGGACGAAATGCAAGAAATAATCAAGACTTACGTGGTCAAGGAATATGTTGAAGATGACACGGAATTAACCTACGACACACCCCTGATCTCAGGTGGTATTGTTGACAGTTTTTCAATGGTATCCCTGAAGCGGTTCCTGGAAAACAAATACAGTATTTCCATCCCCGATGATAAGGCAACTCCGGAAGCCTTCGATTCGGTGAACAAGATATGTGCACTCGTCAGGGAATATGTAAAATAGGGAGGTAACTATGGCTTTTTCTGAAACAACCCGCGGGATGTACTCCGACATCCTTACCGGCCTGAAAGATGCAGGCCTGTTCAAACAGGAGCGCTTTATCCATTCAGCACAGGCGGCCGACATTGAAGTTGAATTTCCTGCCGGAGCCCAACTTAAAAAGGTCATAAACATCTGTGCCAACAATTATCTTGGCATGTCGAGTCACCCGGAAGTTGTCAAAGCAGCTCATGCCGGGCTCGATTCGCATGGTTACGGGATGTCATCCGTTCGATTTATCTGCGGAACACAGGATATTCACCGTACCCTTGAGCAGATGGTCACCAGGTTCCTGGGAACCGAAGATACCATTCTTTTTCCCTCCTGCATGGATGCCAATGCCGGCGTTTTCGAGGCCGTTCTGACCAAGGATGATGTGATGATCTCCGACCGACTGGTGCATGCATCCATTATTGACGGGATCCGTCTCTGCAGTGCCATGCACGACACCTTCAAGCATTCCGATATGGAGCACCTGGAGGAAAAACTGCAGCTGCACAATGACAAGCGCCTGAAACTGGTGATTACCGATGGTGTTTTTTCCATGGATGGCGACACGGCCAAGCTGGATAAGATGGTTGAATTATGCGAAAAGTATGATGCCCTTTTATTCGTCGATGAATCCCATTCCAGCGGTTTCATTGGCAAAACCGGTCGAGGAACGCATGAAAAATGTGGCGTGATGGGTAAAATCGACATCATTACCACTACTTTTGGTAAGGGACTGGGAGGCGCCTCCGGTGGATGTGTATCCGGAAGGAAGGAACTGGTTGAAATGTGCCGTCAGAAAGCCCGACCATACCTGTTCTCCAATACCATTGCTCCCCCGGTGGTGGCTGGAGTCATCAAGGTGCTCGAAATCCTGTCGGCCTCAACCGATCGCCGCGACAAGCTCGAAAAGAATACGGAGTTCTGGCGCAAGGGACTGATCGATGCCGGCCTGATCATCAAGGCGGGCGACACCCCGATTGTACCGGTCATGCTTTTCAACGCAAAACTGGCGCAGGATGTTTCGCACGACCTTTATGACGAGGGTATTTATGCCATCGGTTTCTTCTTTCCGGTTGTTCCCCAGGGACAAGCCCGCATCCGTACCCAGATCTCAGCAGGACATGAGATACATCACCTGGAAAAAGCGCTGGAAGCTTTCAGAAAAGTGGGCAAGAAATATGATATCCTTGGAAAAACCAAGCAGGAGATCATTGAACGTTACGGAATGTAATTAACAACGCAAAATGCAAAGTGCAAATACCAAAATGAAGGGAAACATATCCCGTGTTAACATTTTGATTTTTGCACTTTGCTTTCTGCTTTTTGCATTTTAATGGTTTAACCACAAAACGCATTTTTATGGAGCAAAAATTGGCCAATCCCGCCCCACTCGGACTGATGGGTTTTGGGATGACTACAGTTTTATTGAATATTCACAACGCGGGATTTTTCCCGGTCAGTGACATGATCCTTGCGATGGGGATCTTTTATGGCGGAATTGCCCAGGTAATTGCCGGCATCATGGAATTCAGGAAAGGTAACACATTTGGAATGACCGCATTCACCTCTTATGGCCTTTTCTGGATTACGCTGGTGGCTATTTTTGTGCTTCCCGACCTTGCCGGGGACAAAGGATTCCGGACCGATAACGACTTCATGGGCTGGTATCTTTTCATGTGGGGATTGTTCACCTTCATGATGTGGATCGGAACTTTTAACAAGAACAAAGTGCTCCAGTTTGTATTCCTGTCACTGTGGATCCTGTTTTTCCTGCTGGCAGCCCGCAACTGGACCGGATCAGCAGCAATCGGGCGTGTAGCAGGATGGGAAGGCATCGTATGCGGTCTTTCGGCCATCTACCTGGCCATGGCAGAAGTGCTTGAAGAGGCAAGGGGAAGAAAAATTTTGCCATTTTAACAATTGCCTCCTTTTTTAATTTTTAAACCAGCGTTGTATGAAAAAATATTTGCTGATTGTTCTGATCGGATTATTCTCCGTTACCGTTTATTCACAGGATGCCGCCAAACCATATGATGAGCAAGCCGATGCCCGGGCCGACCTGAAAAAAGCGATATCCCAGGCAAAAAAGGAAAACAAGCATGTGCTGGTACAGTTCGGCGGCAACTGGTGTCCCTGGTGTATCAGGTTTCACAAAATGGCTTATGGCGCTCCTGTTATCGACTCGCTTTTAAAAGCCGATTACGTTTACATGCTGCTCAATGTTCCGCAGGATAAGAAAAAGAGAGATTTTGAACTTTTCAGGGAATTTGGTTACCCCAACCGCTTTGGATACCCGGTGTTCGTGGTTCTCAATGGCGAAGGCAGGAAACTGCACATTCAGGATTCGGGAATCCTCGAACATTGCCAGGTGAAGGGCTATGACACTGCCAAAGTGGTCACTTTTCTTAAGATGTGGACACCACGGGCAGTAGATCCGGCGACTTACCAGGCAAAGTGATCAGAAGAAATAATACACACCCAGTAAAATCCTGAGGTTCCCGATCTCTTTTGTCTCGGAGACATATCCCTGTGAAGTGGTTTTTCCATAGGCTGCCACGGTATATTCAAGTTCACCGGCAAGCCTGAGTTTATTGACATTAAAGACCAGCCGGGGAGATACCCGGTAGGCATAATCAATATTACTTCCCCGGGCATAATAGGGACCAATCACCGTTTCGCCGACCCCTAAGTTCTTTCCATAGGCCAGGAATAAACCGGGTTGCAGTTTTTGCGAATTGGTATGGAATTCGGCCCATGTTGAAAACGACCGCACATTGGCATAATCAACAAATCCCTTGTCCGGTTCCGTGGTGGATTTAACAGCAAATCCGCCAAGCATGGTGTAGGCGTTGTTATTCCCGCCATATTCCGCGCCAGCCTTCAGGGTCACCGGCCTGAGTTTCAGTTTTGCATAGAGGTTACCGGCCAGGCTGCCCGATTTCGTGCTGGCTTTGTAGGTTGAAGTGACCGCATCATGATGAAAAACGATGCTGTTGATCACGGTATCAAATGCCGGCGACAAGGTCACCGTTGTGGATAACCGCGGGGTGAGCAGCTGGTAATTGATGCCGGCGCCGATGATAAATTCGGTTCCCTTTTCGGCGTTTGCCGAGGCATACTGGAGCTGGATATCTGATTCCGGAAGTACCGAATTCCGGAGGTATTTCGCATTGGGCCCATCGGGTCCGTCACTCACAAAATCAACCTGCGACAGAATCGTCAGCGCGATTTTGACCTTGCCGATGGACTGGGTCAGCTTGATTTGCGGATTACGGGAAAAAACCACGAACGGTGCGCCGGTATTAAAGGATACCGTGGCCGGAGAACATTCGGGTACGAACATGGGATGCCACCACTGACCAGCCAGCAGTTCCGTTTTGGCCCAGTTTAATTTCACCCATGCATGCCTCAGCCGGAATGAATTGATCGCAGGGTTACTATTTCCAAAAAACTCCGCCTCGATATACCCGGAGGTTTTTGCTCCCAATGCATCCGGTGCAGTAATTGAACCTGCCACCCGGGTCTGGATCGAGAGAATATTATAGTTGACCTTTGCATTAATATCATTGCCATCGGCATCCAGCTTCTCATTCTCGGGGAACAACAGGAAATGACCTTCCCTGAGCCCGTTGGTTTGGCGGGAATCAAAAAAGAGATCGGTTTTCACATATCCCGAGAAGGTAATGCCAAAGGCGGGTTTTTTGACCTCCGGATTTTGGGATCGCAGGTTTGATGAACAGATCAAAACAAGGATAACTGGTAGAACAAACTTTTTCATAACTGTTTAAAGTTTCACAAACGGTGCAAAGAAACAACTTTCTGTTGAGTTGGGAAACAAACAGCAAGGCGGGTCATCACGAAAAAAGAGGAAAATACCGATTAGTATGATGCAAATATCTAATTGTTTTCATTATCATTGATCCTTCATTTATTTTTGGGTCCGATGAAGCATTGGCCTCTGTCCCGCAAACAAAGAAAACCGGTTGGCATTTTCTTAGCCTGGTTGACCGGTTGCCTTTTTGCCATTTCAATTCATGCGCAGCATTCCACCGCCAGGCTGGATTCATCCATGCTGCAACGGAAAAACATCGATGCCCTGCGCATTGCCCATCCGCCGAAGATCGATGGCATCCTGAATGAAGCATTCTGGAAAACACTGCCTGTAGCCGGACAGTTTGTGGAATATAATCCGCGCAACGGCACTGCCCCGACATTTGAGACCGAAATCCGGTTTGCATATGACGACGTAGCCCTATACATCAGTGCGATCATGTTTGATCCTGCTCCCGACAGCATCCGCATGGAACTGGGGCGCCGCGACCAGATAGAACAGCTGGCCACCGATTATATCTCGTTCGATATACTTCCTTACAATGATCAGCTGACCATGTACGAATTCAAGCTCAGCCCGCAGAACATCCAGGGCGACTGCAAGTATTCGGCTGTAGGACAGGATTATAACTGGGATGCTGTTTGGGAGAGTTCCACAAGGATCAATGATTCGGGATGGATCGCGGAGGTGAAAATCCCCTATTCAGCCCTGCGTTTTCCAAAGATGGAGACCCAGGTCTGGGGTATCAATATGTGGCGCAACCTATATCGATACCAGGAATATTCAACCTGGTGCTATGTTGACAATAAAACCGAACAGATCTTCAGGTTCTATGGCACGGTAACCGGGATGAGAAATGTGGATGCCCCGATGCGCCTTTCTTTTTCTCCTTACATCACAGGATATATTGAAAAAGACCCCGCCCTTAAGAACTGGTCCTATTATGCACGCGGCGGACTGGATCTCAAATGGGGTTTGAATGACAGTTATACGCTGGATATGATGCTGATTCCCGATTTCGGGCAGGTACAATCCGATGACCAGATACTCAACCTGAGCCCGTTTGAAATCCGGTATGATGAAAAACGACAGTTTTTCAGTGAGGGGACTGAAATGTTCAACAAATGCGGGATTTTTTATACACGGCGGGTTGGAAGCGCCCCGCGAAATTTTTATGCACCGTACGACAGCCTTCGCAATAATGAGATCGTTACAAAGAATCCCGAGGAAACCCGTATCATCAATGCCACGAAGATTTCGGGAAGAAATGCCCGGGGGCTGGGCATTGGTGTATTTAACGGAATGACCACCAATACCTGGGGTATACTTGAAGATACCATCACGGGAAATACACGGAAGATCATGACCCAGCCGTTTACCAACTACAATGTGCTTGTGTTTGATCAGAGCCTGAAGAACAATTCATATGTAACACTCATCAACACCAATTACTGGATCCCGGATAACAGCCTGAGCGCCAATGTAACCGGATCAGAATTAAAGCTTTGCAACAAGAAAAACACCTTCGCCTTTCTTGGCCGGCTGAATGTAAGCCAGCATTATATGACCTACAGCCATCCAGAATTCGGACACCAGTATCTTTTGTCGATCTCGAAACCCAGCGGTAAGTTCCAGTACACCTTAATGCGCGAAGAAACCGGCGATAAATACGATCCGAACGACATGGGGTTTCTGCTCTACAACAATGAAGCGGTAAATTATCTTGAATTATCCTACAACATTTCCGAACCTGTTGGAAAACTGCTTAGCACCTATACCGAATTTTCGGCCGAATACGCCACCCTATACAAACCAAACAAGTTTAAAACAATCGGCTTGGAAGTTGCCAACCAAACGCGGTTCGTGAACCAATGGGTGAATGTAACCGGCCTGAATTTACAGCCGATTGGATTCCATGATTATTATGAACCCAGGACCTGGGGATGGGTTTACAAAATGCCGCTGAATTACGGGGCGGAATGGCAGATTGGAACCGACGTAAGAAAGATGTTCCGGTACCAGCATTCCCTGGAGGTGCGAAACAGTCCTGAAAATAATAATTTCACCATTTATTTCGGCATAGCGCCAAGGTTAAGGATCAGCGACCGGCTATCCTTCACGCTCAGCATCGATTTTGAAAAGGATATGAATAATTATGGCTGGGTTAATACGATTTGGGATTCGACCGGAAGTCCGCTGATCTATTTTGGAAGACGCGATATACAAACCATCAACAACATTCTCAGTGCCAAGTATATATTCAGCAACAAGGCATCGCTTACCCTCCGCGCACGACATTACTGGTCGCAGGCATCCTATTTGGACTATTACAGGTTAAATTTCGAAGGGAACCTTGATGAAAGTGATTACGATGAGAACCATGATATCAATTTCAACGCCTTTACAGTCGATCTTCAGTTCATCTGGTATTTTGCCCCCGGAAGCGAACTCAGTTTTGTATGGAAGAACCTTATCCTGACGCAGGGAGAGCAGATCAGCCATAATTATTTTGATGATTTCAGCAAAACAGTGAGCGCCCCGCAAACAAACAGTTTCTCGGTCAGGGTTCTTTATTATCTCGATTATCTCCTTTTGAAAAAAGCCTTCTCAAAGAAATCCAAAAGCGATACCCAGGCCTTTTGATCCCGGATATTTCCCTAACTTTGCGGTTTTCAGGATGAATTCAATTCGTCTTTTCACAATTTCGCCGTTTCGTTTTCGCCAATTATCATGAACATCCACAAACTCAACAACATTTTCAACCCGCAGCGTATTGCATTGATTGGAGTTACAACAAATCCCAACAGCGTCAGCGGAAAGGTGTTGATCAACCTGGTCAGCGGGGGTTTCCGTGGAGTTGTATACCCGGTAAATCCTGAAAATGAGGCAGTAATGGGCATCCCCTGTTACCCAGGTATAAATACGCTGCCAAAGGTTCCGGATCTTGCGATTATCTGTACCCCGGCTGAAAAGGTA
>CAZPWZ010000110.1:0-7414 GCA_964590675.1 uncultured Draconibacterium sp. | reverse complement strand
ATGCGCCCCAGGTCTTCTGTTGCAATGAAACTGCATGAATTTTCATTGGCCAGGTCAATGATGTTGATGCCGCCTGTTTCACCGGGACCGATGTAACTCAGCGGGTCATTGATATCCCGGATCATCACCTTCATCCAGGGTGGCGTGGTGAATAAGCCATCACCCTGCGACCAGGCCTGCGACAACAATTCGGTCATACCATACTCGGAATGGATTTGTTCGACACCGAAAGCCGGGCAGAGCAGTGAATGCAATTCCTCCCGCGTTATTTCTTTCCGCTTGCCCTTCATTCCACCGGTTTCAATGACAATGAGCGGCGAATAATCACCGGGATATTTCACTGCAAAATCAAGCAGTGCATAGGTAAGGCCGATTAGCACTACCTTTTTTCCTTGTGCCCGGTGTTGCCTCAAACGGGCGCTCAGGCCCGAATGGCTGGCCAGGAAAAACCCATTTTCAGGACTGCTGCTTAAATCCATCAACTTCTGGATCATATAAACAAGCGATGAATCAGGGGCCTGCTCCGGGGTCGGCGTCAGTGCCAGGAACTGAACATGCTCAGGATTACCATAACACCGTTCAAAACCCTTGATAAAGGAGTGGCGGTAAACCGACAGGTCGGCGACAATGTGCCTGCTTCGAACCAACCCCGTTGTCCCGCTGCTTCGAAAAACCGCCTGGGGAGGAACCCGGGTGCAGACAACATCATGGGTCTTAAAGAATTCAATGGGCAGAAAAGGAATATCCTCTATCCTTGATACCCTGTCGGCATTTACCTTGCGTGCGTCAACAAATTCATGATATACTTCATTCTGCGCATATTGGTAACGGAACTGGTCCAACGCATGGGTTGTAAATTCCTGCATGGAATCAATTCCGAACATTTTTTCTCGTGCCTTCATCAAAATCAGTTTTGTTAAAACTACATCTCTATCACCAGTCCGCCTGTCCCCTTGCCCACTCTTACTTTTTTTTTGTAATTTTACGGCCGTCAAAGGTAAAGAATTAACGCCGATCCTTTCATGATGTTTCATCCACTCTTCCAAAGTTTGCATAAATGCGGGCTCCTCCTGCTGATCCCGGCAGTGATGCTCACAACATCCTGCATGAAAAAGGAGGAATTTCCCATCATCCCTGAGATTGCTTTTGAGAGTATAGAGCTTGAATTCGACACGGGAATGTACGCCAAACGGGGATATCTCACCATCTCCTTTAAAGACGGGGACGGAGATATCGGGCTCAGGCCGGAGCAAAATCAGCCCCCCTATGATACGGGAGGAGCATATTATTACAACTACATCATTGATTATTACGAGATGCAAGGTGGAACCTTTGTCAAGGTGGAGCTTGACCCGCCCTACAATGCACGCATCCCTTACCTGACGCCCGACGACCCGAATAAGTCAATCAAAGGCATCATCGTGGATACGCTTGTCATGAATCCAAAACCGCTTCACGACACCATTAAATTCAAGTTTTTTATTTATGACCGGGCATTGCATAAAAGCAATACAGATTCTACGCCTCCTATTATCCTCAGAAGACGATAACGGCAGATGGAAAGGATTTACGCCGACCGGAAATACATTATCATCGGGTTTTTCCTGCTGATCGGGATTTTGTTCCTGATCCGGCTTTTCTATGTGCAGATCCTGGTTGACAAGTACATTCTTTCAGCAAATAATAATGTCCTGAGATATGTAACACAGTATCCTGCCCGTGGATTGGTATTCGACCGCAATGGAAAACTGCTGGTTTATAATGAAGCCGCCTACGACCTGATGGTGATACCCAGGCAGGTTAAGAATCCCGATACCATGACGCTTTGCCGCCTGATCGGCATTGAAAAACAGGAGTTTATCAGCCGCCTTCAAAAAGCCCGCAACTATTCCCCTTACCGCCCATCCATATTTGAAGCCCAGATCACCCGCGACAGTTATGGTTTCCTGGAGGAGAAACTGTTCCTTTTCCCTTGATTTTTCGTTCAGTCGCGCACACTGCGTAAATACACCTACCCTGTGGCTGCACATACGTTAGGCTATATCGGGGAGGCAGGACCTGATGTGATCGCTAAAAATCCCTACTACCGGTCGGGCGATTACATCGGCATCAGCGGAATTGAAAAATCATATGAAGAGATCCTGCGCGGCAGGAAGGGAATGAAGATCCGTGTATTCGACGTACTGAACCGTGACAAGGGAAGTTTCCGCGAAGGAAGGTATGATACCACCTCTGTGGCCGGCATCGACCTGTATTCTTCGCTGGATGCGGAGTTACAGGAATACGGGGAGTTGCTCATGACAAACAAGAAAGGGAGTATTGTGGCCATTGAACCCCAGACTGGTGAAATTCTTTGCGTGGTCTCAAGTCCGTCGTATGACCCCAACCTGCTGGCCGGAAACATCCGCAAGAAGAACTACACCAGGCTGCTTGCTGACAGCGTGTATGTCCCCCTGTTTAACCGCGCCCTCATGGCCATGTATCCCCCCGGCTCCACCTTCAAACTGGTAGATGCGCTGATCGGGCAGCAGGAGGGGGTGATTACCCCCGACACCCGCTATAGTTGTCATGGAGGATTCCCGATTGGGGATGGCAGGATCGTGAAATGCCACCCCCATGGTTCGCCAACCGACCTGATGGGGGCCATCCAGACCTCATGTAACAGTTATTTCTGCAGGGTTTTTAGAGCGATCATCGATAAAAAATCCTACCTGAATACGCGCCAGGCCTTTGAAAACTGGCGTAAAGAGGTGATGAGCCTCGGATTCGGAAAAAAGCTGGGGATAGACATTCCAGGAGAACTCAACGGAAATATTCCCACCCCTGCATACTACGATAGGTATCATGGGAAAAACCGGTGGCGCTCCATGACAATCATTTCGCTGGCCATTGGCCAGGGGGAGATTGGCACCACACCCATTCAACTGGCCAATATGGCGGCCGCGATTTCCAACAGGGGCTGGTTCATCACCCCGCATGTGATCAGGGCCATTGGAAAAAAAGACAGCATGAACACGGCGTACAATATCAAACGCCAGGTACTGGTTGACCCGGGGTACTTCGATGTGGTAATCAATGGCATGGCCAATGTAATCACCGGCGGCACCGGGACGATCGCGAAAATTGACAGCATCACCATGGGAGGAAAGACCGGTACTGCACAAAATCCCCACGGGGAAAACCATTCGATCTTCATCGCATTTGCCCCGGTTCAAAACACGAAGATCGCCATTTCAGTGGTGGTTGAAAATGCCGGTTATGGTGCAGCATGGGCAGCCCCTATCGCCAGTTTGATGATCGAGAAGTACCTGAAACGTACGGTTAAGCGCAAGGACCTGGAAGAACGCATGATCAACGGGAATCTGATTAACGGAAAACAACCTGAAAGTGAGAGAGGACAAGGGAATATTTTACCGGATTGATTGGGTAGTGGTCGGACTCTACCTCGCGCTGGTTTTCATCGGCTGGCTGAATATCTATGCTGCCGTGTATAATGAAAATCACAGCCATATTGTCGATCTGTCGCAGAAATACGGAAAGCAGATGCTGTTCATCATAGCAGCCATTTTTATTTCCCTGGGAATCCTGATCATCGACTCGAGGTTTTTCTCCCAGTTCGCCTGGTTCATTTACGGGTTCTTCCTCTTTATGCTTGTCGTGGTAATCTTTTCGGGACGGGAAGTTGCCGGATCAAAAGGTTGGTTTGCCATAGCAGGATTTGGCATACAGCCGGCCGAATTTGCCAAGATGGCAACCGCGCTGGCATTGGCGAAATACCTCAGCACACTCGATGTCAGCATTGCCAGGTTGAAAAGCCTGGTCACCGCTTCGGCCATCATCCTCATCCCGGCATTGGTGGTGCTCCTTCAGCATGATACCGGTTCGGCCATCGTCTTCCTGGCGCTGGTCATCGTACTCTATCGTGCCGGGCTCACCGGATTTGTTCCCCTCGCTTTCATCGTGCTTCCTGTGCTGGGAATACTGGCGTTGCTACTGAATAAACTGGTACTGGTCGCAGTGATTACACTCATTGCAGGAGGATTTTACTTTTTCAGCAACCGGCGTCTGCGTACAATGATGATTATCAGCGCGGTATTCCTTGGATCAGTGGGGTTTATTTTTTCCGTGGATTACAGTGTGAACAATATCCTTGAACCTCACCAGCGTAACCGCATCCATGTATTACTGGGCCAGGACATCGATCTGAAAGGAGCCGGCTACAATGTGAACCAGTCGCTTATTGCCATCGGTTCGGGCGGGGCATTCGGGAAAGGATTTTTACAGGGAACCCAAACGAAATATAATTTTGTCCCGGAACAAAGTACCGACTTTATTTTTTGCACCGTCGGGGAAGAGTGGGGTTTTGTGGGATCATCCTTGCTCATTGTGCTCTATGTCGGCCTCTTTATCCGCCTCATCCTGATGGCCGAACGACAGCGATCGCGATTCAGCCGGTATTACGGATATGGTGTCGCATCCATCCTCTTCTTTCACTTTACAATAAACATCGGGATGACCCTGGGACTGATGCCGGTGATAGGGATCCCGCTTCCCTTTGTCAGTTATGGCGGTTCATCTTTATGGGCATTTACCGTTTTATTGTTTATCTTTATCCGGCAGGACTCTTATCGGTTCGATCTTGTGTAACGGCAAATGAAGAAAAAAACATCTCCCGTCCGAACAATCCAGGTTAAAAATATGACCAGCAGCTGTTGCATTCATTTGCTGCGCAAAGAGCTTTCCATGGATGGAATCGAGATCCATGACATCAGGCTCGGCATGTTAGTCCTGTCGATCGATCCCAAAAAGATCAGCTGGCAAAAAATCGAATCGATATTGGAGGGATTTGGTTTCGAAATTATCCAGGATAAGGAAAAAATTCTGGTTGAACAGATTAAACAGGCGGTTGTGGAGTTGGTGCATCACTCCACCTATAATGCCATGGTGCGGAATTCCGACTACCTGGTTGAGCGGTTTGGAATGTCGTACCCCTATATTTCATCACTTTTTTCAAAACACGAAAACACCACGCTCGAAAAATATACCATCTTTCTTAAAATCGAGAAGGTTAAGGAACTCATTGAATACGGCGAACTCACCCTGAGCGAAATCGCCTATATGATGGGCTACAGCAGCGTACAGTATCTTTCCACGCAATTTAAAACGGTGACCGGCATTTCTGTGACTGAATACAGGATAACGCCTGCCAATAGCCGTAAAGGTCTTGACAAATTATCATAAAGTGCAGGAAGTTTGCAGGCAAAGCATAAAATTTTATACATCCTTTCCAAAATTTCGTAACAGCCATGAAGGTTGAGCGATGTAATTTTGCATCCTGAGATATCAAATCCATAAATCCAAATAATTATCACATGAAACTTCGAAAAAATGTGGCTGTCAGTGAAGCCGGACTGCTGTTCAATCCTGTTACCGGTGAGTCATTTTCGGTTAATCCGATCGGCGTTGAAATCCTGAAATTTATCCGCGAGGATAAATCAGTTGATCAGATCAGCGATACCATTCTCGACAAATACAGTACCGATAAGGCGACGTTTGAAAAAGATTATCATGATTTTGTCGGTATTCTCTATAATCATAACCTGATTGAAACCAATGAAGAAACAAACGATTAATATCGCGGTAACAGGTCTTAATGCCATCGATAGTCCCGGTCCGGGGGTTTCGGTCATCAGGGCATTGCGTGAGGCTGCTTCATTCGATGTCAGGATCATCGGCTTATCCTACGAATCGCTGGAACCGGGGATATACATGCACGACATCGTCGACCGCACCTACGCTATTCCCTATCCCTCGGCTGGAATAGATGCACTGCAGGCGCGAATCGAATATATTCACGAGAAGGAGAAACTGGATGTGATCATTCCAAATTTTGATGCTGAACTTTTTCCGTTTATCAAACTTGAAAAGAGGTTCAGGAATATGGGAATTCACATGTTTCTCCCGACCCTGGAACAATTTGAAGAGCGTGAAAAGGTCAACCTCAATGATTTCGGGGAGAAATACAACATCAGCGTACCCAAAAGCAAGGTGATCTATGATTTGAACAAAGTGCACAGCCTTCTTTCTGAATTCTCATTCCCGATGCTGGTCAAGGGCAAATTTTATGATGCCTCAATCGCATACACCATCGACCAGGTGAAGAGTTATTTTAACAAGATCAGCGCAAAATGGGGGCTTCCGATCATCATACAGGAATTTATCCATGGTACGGAATTCAACGTTACCGGTCTGGGCGACGGCAAGGGCAACACCATTGCGGCCGTGCCGATGCGCAAACAATACCTTACCGACAAGGGTAAGGCCTGGGGAGGAATCACGATTGCCGACCAGAAAATGCTCGACATGACCAGGAAGTTTTTAAAGGAAACAAAATGGCGCGGCGGCTTTGAGCTGGAACTGATGAAAAATAAGGATGGCGAACTTTATCTCCTGGAGATCAACCCCCGGCTTCCGGCATGGATTTACCTGGCGGTTGGCGTTGGGCAGAACATACCGGAAGCCCTGGTAAAACTGGCGATGGGTGAAGTTGTGACCCCTTTTGAGACCTACGATGTTGGTAAAATGTTCATCCGGTATTCATGGGATATGATTGTGAACCGCGAGGAATTTGAACAGATCAGCATGCATGGGGAACTCTAATAATTTACGATTTACGATTTGCGATTTGCGATTTGCGATTTAAAAACAGATTTTATATAAGTTTTGAAATTAATATTAGCATCAACCTATTATGAGCAAAATAAGATATGAACGCCCGGTGATCAAAAAACTTGAAACCGGCATGCCGAATAAGTTCGGAACCAGGATGGATTATGAACCTGTGACGCACATCGATGGTCATTCAGTAGCCAAACTGATCAAGGAATACGGTTCCCCGTTGTTCGTCCTTTCCGAAAAGAATATAAGGAGCATGATAAAAAAGGCAAAACGGGCCTTCGAGACGAGATACCCGAAGGTCCAGTTTGCATGGTCCTATAAAACCAACTACCTCAATGCCGTATGCAACATCTTCCACCAGGAGGGTTCATGGGCGGAGGTAGTCTCCGGCTTCGAATACGATAAAGCCATCAACCTGGGCGTCGATGGCAGAAAGATCATCTTCAACGGTCCGGATAAAAGTGAAAAGGATCTCACCAAGGCGATCAACAATGATTCACTGATCCACATCGACCATCTCGATGAGTTGTATACCATTACCGAACTGGCAACTTCACTGCAAAAACGGCCGCGGGTCGCCATCCGGGTGAATATGGATACGGGCGTTTATCCCATGTGGGACCGGTTTGGTTTCAACTACGAAAATGGACAGGCCTGGGATGCCCTCAATAAGATTATGCATTCAGGAAAAATGGAACTGGTAGGACTGCATTGTCATATCGGCACCTTCATGCTT
>CAZPWZ010000109.1:0-7430 GCA_964590675.1 uncultured Draconibacterium sp. | reverse complement strand
ACCCATAGCCGGCAAAAATCACCGGGGCATTCACTGTTGCACTGGTTGAAAAAGAGAGAGGGATAAAATCTTTTTTAGGTATGGCGTTATATCCACTGAAAGCCAGGGCATTGTTTTCTCCCATTTGCACATCAGTTACGATTTCAAACCATTGAAATCCATTATCACCAATCATTTTCAGGCCGGCCGATTTAAAATGTCCGCGGATATATTCTGCAGCCAGGTTGATTTCCGCGGTTCCCGGCTTACGACCCTTCAGTGAATCAGAGGCAAGGTAGGTTACGTATTCCTGGATATTCCTTGCGCTGATGCGCGATTCCTGGGCAATACCCGTGAAGTAAATCAGGGTCAGTAAGATGAGTATGGTGATTCGTTTCATATTTTGCTGTTTATATGCAAAGTGCTGGTAAAAAATTCATTATGTGGTTTGGTTTAACTTGCCAGGCATTGAATGATTCCTCCTCCCAAAACAATATCCTCCTCATAAAAAACGGCAGACTGGCCTGGGGTTATTGCATCATTCGGATGAAAAAAAGTCACCTTGACATCGCCATTGCCGAGCGGTTCAATTCTCGCTTCACGTTCCTTCTGGGCAGAGCGGATTTTTGCAGTACAATCCATGGGATTTTCCAGTTGCGGGATGGCAACCCAATTTAAATCGGTGACAATGAAGGCCGAGTTGTAGGTTTCATCGCGAACGCCAACTACTACGTTGTTGGCCTCCTTATCCAGGCCAATTACGTAAAGCGGTTCAGCGTAAGCAATGCCAAGCCCTTTCCGCTGACCAATGGTATAGTTCCATATGCCCTTATGCTTACCGAGAATCTTTCCCTGGGAGTTAACAATATTCCCTGGATTGTCCTCCACTTCGAGCAGGTCTTTGTAATCGCCTGAATAGAAATCCTGGCTTTCTTCAATATCTTCGATCGTGATACCTACTTTACGCGCCAGCTCCTTAATCTCTGGCTTATTGAAACCACCGATCGGCAGCAGAACCTGCTTTAACTGTTCCTGGGATAACCGGTGAATAAAATAGGTCTGGTCCTTTTTCAGATCAGCCGCTTTTTTAAGCACAAAGCGTTGATACCTGTCATTGTATTCAACCCTTGCATAATGGCCCGTTGCAAAGTAATCGAAGGAAATTCCAGCTTTTTTGGCCATCATGGGCAACATCCCGAATTTAATCAGCTGGTTGCATTGGATGCATGGATTAGGTGTGCGGCCGGCCAGGTATTCAGATTTGAAATAATCCAGGACGGCCTGTTTATATTCTGCTGAACAGTTGAAAACATGGTATGGGATATCAAGCTTTTTTGCTACTTCACGGGCATCCCGGATCTCTTCCTCCTCGTCCGAGCCATAACATGCATGCTTGCCCGTTGATTTATACTGACCGTCCCAGATCGCCATGGTGACGCCGATCACCTCGTAACCCTGCTGTTTAAGCATGAATGCCGCCACCGATGAATCAACACCGCCACTCAAACCAACAATTACGGTTGAATTATGATTCAATTTGATAAAGTTTGGTGAAACAATAAATTGGCTGCAAAGTTAGCGATTATTTAAAAGCAAGAGGTAACATGCCACAATGAAGACGCCGACCCCTGATACCATGAACATGACTTTCGCCCCAAATGAAAACCATATTAACCCAGCCATGCTGCTTGCAACCAGGGTCAGCACGCTGGCCATGCTGTTATAAAACCCGAGGGCTGTGGCTGTATCCGTTTTAGCAGCCAAATTTGAAATCAGTGCCTTGGAAATTCCCTCGGTGCAGGCGGCATAAACTCCATAGAAGAAAAACAGGATCCCGAAAATCAGCAGGGAATTGGCAAATCCCATGAATGCGTAAACCAGGGAAAACAGGAACAGTCCTGTTATCAGCATCGTTTTAAGCCCGATTTTATCAGCAAGGGCTTGTCGACCTGGGGCTGCCTGAGCCGTTGCGGCTCTACTTCACATCCCTGGGGGCGATTTTCTTTCAATATCATCTCTTTGCAGGAATACTTATTGCCATCGGTGTAATCATCTATTCCCGCATAGCGTTTGTCCTCTCCCTGGTCGGATTTTTTTCCGCCTATTTTTATTACAAGATCGTAGGAGCCGATTTAACGGAACTGAGCTACGGGTTTATCGGGTTCAATTTTATCCTGACCTCTATTGCCGTCGGCGGCTTTTTTATCATCCCCTCGAGATGGTCATTCCTTTGGGTCATCCTGCTGACCCCGGTGATTTCAATCGTACTCACCAGCACACAGTCCATTTTCTCCCTGTTCCAGCTTTCAGTTTATTCATTGCCGTTTAACATTGTTGTACTGCTTTTCCTCTATTCACTGAAATTCCGTGACCGGTATTTTACAAAACCGGAGCTAGTTGCATACCAGCAGTACTCACCGGAAAAGAACCTCTACTCGCACATCAACTATAAGGCCCGGTTCGGAAAATCTTTCTTTTTCCCATTTATCCTCCCATTCTGGGGAACCTGGAAGGTAACACAGGGACATAACGGAGAGTTTACACACCAGGGAGAATGGCGTCATGCATGGGATTTTGAACTCATTGATGAGACAGGATCAACTTTTGCCGGTAAAGGCGATTATCCTGAAGACTATTATGCCTACAATAAACCTGTGGTCGCCCCGGCGGATGGCTGGATCGAAGAGGTGGTGGATGAGGTGGACGATAATGTCATCGGCAAAGTTGATATCGAACACAACTGGGGAAATACCATCATCATCAGGCATGCCGATAAGCTGTATTCAAAAATATCGCACCTGAAAAAGGGCACCATTAAATTAGCTGTGGGCGATTCGGTTAAAAAAGGACAGATTGTGGCCCATTGCGGAAATTCCGGACGATCACCCTATCCGCACCTCCACTTCCAGGTTCAGGGAACACCTTACATTGGATCAAAAACCCTTGATTATCCCATCAGCCACTTTATTAATCACAACCTTGAAGCCTTTGACCTGAGATCGTATGAAAAACCCCGGAAAAACACACTGGTCTCAAATATTTCGAAAAACCATTCCATCGAAAAGGCATTTCATTTTATCCCGGGGCAAAAATTCAGTTACCAGGTAAAATCTTCCGATGGCAAAGAATACCAGGCCGACTGGGAAGTCCAGATCGATGCGCTGAACAGCACCAGCATTTTTTGCGAAAAAACCAATTCGCGCGCCTACTTATACAATGACGGGGAGATTCACTATTTCACCCATTTCGATGGGGATAAAACCTCGCTTCTTTTTCAATTCTACCTTGCAACCTATAAAATCATGATGGGGTATTACAGGAACCTGTTGGTCAGGGACAATTTTCCCGTAAATACATTCAATAACCGGTTCCTCGGGATACTACAGGACTTTGTTGCCCCGTTCTATCTCTTTGCCCGTGCAGATTATTCTGTATTATATGGCGCCATGGATGACGAACTGATGCAATCGAACATACGGCTTCATTCGGTCACCAGCGCCATGATCGGAAAATACGAAATTAAAAAGATGGAAAGTGACCTTTTTATTGGGAAACATGGACTGGAGCGTTTCATCATCTATGAAAAAGAAATAAGAACAGAGGTAACCCTCCTGCACGAACGATGAAGAAACTCCTTGTCCCGGTTGTCATTTTAATCATCCTGTTGAACCCTGCCAGCCTGAAGGCTGAGACCGGTATTGATTTCAAAACTGCTGATGAACTAACTTACCGTTATTTTCTTGAAAAGAAATGGGACAGCGTGCTCATTATCGGCAAACAGGCCTTGCGGGCCAATATCGATTATTATTTTCTGCGGGTCAGGATGGGACTGGCATATTATGAGCAGCATGAATACATACCTGCTGCAACCCACCTTGTTAAAGCCCGTCAGTTTGACCCGACGGACCCGGTGATTGCTGATTATCTCTATTATGCCTACATTTTCACAAACCGGATGGAGGAGGCACGCATCCTGCAGTCCTCACTCCCGGTGGCCTCACGAAATGTCGCGGACAGGAAGAAAGGATTGGTTGAAATGGTCAATGTGGAAAGCGGGTATACCTTCAGCAGCAACAACACCCTCAAAGATAAACCATACCTGATGGAGTCGGACAGCATCTATGGCGAAACAGATGAGTATGGCAATTACCTGTATGAACACCTGGGATTGAAATTCAACCTTTCAAACCGCATCGGATTGTCGCTTGGATACAATTACCTCAACTTTTCAAAGTTGAAATACATCCAGGACGTCACCTACAACAACCCTCCTGTAACCCACGATACAAGCGTCCAATACAAAATAAACCAGCATGAATTCCATGCCGGGCTCTCCTGGTATCTGAACGGGGGATTCAGAATCATGCCCGCCTTTCATTTGATTTATGACAGCTACCCTTTTACCAGTGCATCCTTTGATACTGTTCTGTATCAGTATAAATATACCCGTACTGATACCGCTTTTACAAATTACCTTGTAGGATTAAGTCTGTCGAAAGAAATTAACCGGTTTAACATCGGGGTTTCCGGCAGCTGGTCGAACCTGAACAACCGGAAACAAAAACAGGTTACGGCGTTTATAACCTGGCTCCCTTTTGGAAATCTGAACCTTTACACCACCACATCGGTTACGGGATTTTTCCAGCAGCAGGACAACAGGTTATTGGTAAGCCAGGTGATCGGGGCCAAAATCACATCGTGGTGCTGGGCCGAGGGTAGTTTTTACTATGGAGACTACACCAATGCCAATATCCTGAACGGATCCGTCATATATAACAACAGCGATGTGATCGATTACAGGACCAGCGCAAACTTGTATTTCCTGGTCGGGAAACATCTTCAGTTCTCCCTCATTTACCAATATGCACGCAAAGAAAGTAAACAATATTTTTTTACGGTTGATTCCAAAACCAAGGAAATAAGTTCAACTCCAAAAATCATCTACAATCCATACAATACAAATACAATCTTAGGAGGAATATCATGGAAACTTTAAGAAATAGTCAGCAGAACGGTGTCATAAGTCATAAGTCGAGGAAATCCGCCATTTCACTGCTTCGCTGTCTTGCCATTTCGCTGTTTTTTATTTCCTTTATACTTTCTGCCAAGGCCCAGGATTATCAGGTCCTTCAGGATGCATTCAGTAAAAGTCATGCCTACGAAGCCCGGGGGAATTTCGCCGATGCCATTGCCTCCCTTAAAAAGGTTTACCTTGAAGATTCCTATGAGACCAACCTCAGGCTTGGATGGGTAACATACCTGGCCGGTTTGTTCACCGAATCATCGGCATACTACCAGAAGGCGATCAACCTGAAACCCTATGCCATTGAAGCCAAATTCGGTTTTGTTTATCCCGCATCGGCACTGGGTAACTGGGACCAGGTTGTGGCCCAGTACAATGAAATACTTAAGATCGATCCCCAGAATACCATGGCCAATTACCGGATGGGATCCATTTATTATGGTCGGCGAGACTTCGTGAAAGCAGAAAAATATCTTGAGAAAGTGGTGAACCTGTATCCATTCGACTACGATAGCATGGTACTGTTCGCATGGACCAACCTGAAACTGGGAAAATTGCGCGAGGCCCAGGTGCTGTTTAACAAGGTGCTGCTGAACAAACCCCGCGATCCATCGGCCGTTGAGGGACTGTCCCTGATCAAATAGCACATCACTGCATCGGCCGCTCTTCGTCATCCGGGTTGTTCCCTACCCGGAGTTCCGCTATCTTTGCCGCAAATTTGAATCATTTTTATGGCCACAACATATCTTCAGGACAATACATATCATGGATTCCGGCTGATCGAGCAGCGTTTTGTCAATGAACTAAATGCTGAATGTCTTCATTTTCAGCATATTAAAAGCGGCGCCAGCCTGCTGAAGATCATTGCTGACGATGCAAACAAAACATTCTGCATCGGGTTCAAAACATTTCCGGAATCGGACAATGGTGCACCCCACATCATGGAGCATTCGGTGCTCAACGGTTCGAAGAGTTTTCCGGTTAAAAGTCCTTTCGATGTCCTGCTCAAAGGCTCCCTCAGCACCTTCCTGAATGCCTTTACTTCCAAGGATTACACCATGTATCCTGTCGCCAGCATGAACGACAAGGATTATTTCAACCTTATGCATGTTTACCTGGATGCCGTTTTCGATCCGCTGATTTATGATGATCCGCGCATCCTCAAACAGGAAGGCTGGCATTATGAACTTACATCGAAAGATGAACCGCTGATATACACCGGCGTGGTTTACAATGAAATGAAGGGTTCATTTTCAAATCCCCAGCGTGAATTGTGGTACCAGGTATTCAAACACCTGTTTCCCGATAACGCATATGGTTACGAGTCGGGCGGAACCCCTGCCGCCATACCTGCCCTGACCAGGGAAGCCTTCGTACAGTTCCACCAGAAATATTATCATCCCGAAAACAGCTATATTTTCCTTTACGGGAATGCGGATCTCGACCAGGAACTGGAATTTATCGACACGGCCTATCTTGCCAGATTCACCCAAACGGGGAACCTGGTAACCATTGAAGATCAGCCCCCCTTTCGGGCGATGAAGGAGGTCACCTCATTTTACCCCGTGATGGAGGAATCACTGACCTCCAACCAGACTTTCCTCACCTATAATTTTGTTGCCGGCCACAACACCGACCTGGCCCTCACCCTGGCGCTCGACATCCTCTGTGAAGTTTTGGTGAACCAGGAATCTGCACCGGTGCGCCGCGCGCTGCTCGAGGCCGGAATCGGACAGGATGTGTCTGCTTCGTCATCCAACTTCAAGCAGCACGCAGTACAAATCGCAGCGATCAAAGCAAATCCGGAAGATAAGCAGAAATTCCTGGAGATTGTGACGGAAACATTGCGCAAAGCCGCATCCGATGGACTCAACAAAGAGGAGATCGAAGGCGTGATCAACAGGATCGAATTCCGCCTGCGTGAAGGAGATGATGCCCAGAAAGGGCTTACCTACCTAAACATGGCCCTTCCCCGCTGGTTTTTTGCCGATGATCCCATTACCGGGCTGGAATATGATGCACCGCTGGCTGAAGTTAAAAAGGCCCTGACCACGGATTACCTTGAAGGGATTATCAGAACTTACTTCCTGGATAATCCGCATACGCTGCTCCTGAGCCTGGAACCATCCACCGGCCTGGAAAAGGAACAAAATGCCCTGGTGGATGCCGGGCTGGCCGCACACAAACTATCACTGGATGAAGCCGCCCTTGATCAACTGATCAGCGAATCAGCAGAACTGATCGCTTATCAGCAACGGGAGGATACCCCGGAGGCCCTTGCATCCATCCCGATGCTGGCCATCGGCGACATAACGCCCGCTGCGACCTATTATTCGGTAACCCCGCAAAATATTACCGGTATCCCGGTACTCGCGCATGAGCAATTCACCAACGACGTGGTATATGTAAATCTTTTCTTCGATCTGCA
>CAZPWZ010000108.1:0-7451 GCA_964590675.1 uncultured Draconibacterium sp. | reverse complement strand
GCGTTTCAAATTTCACCTGGATTCCGTCGTTGTGGGTTGACGGTAAAATCGAATAGCCAAATGGCGGGATCCATCCAACGGGATCATTCATGAAACTATTGCCGTGCGAATACTTGATCATACTGCCAAACATATTCACCGAATTTCCTATCACAGAGTAACATGTGTCTCCCTCCCTCACCAGTGTGATGCAGGTAGGATTGTGGATCATACCCACCGGATTGCCAATATTAACAGCGGTCGGCATCTCACCGGCCCCTCCTGAACAAAAGCTCCAGTTCCAGGTCGATCCTCCCTGCGAAAGATTGGAAATTACCACCGGTTCTCCAACACAAACCGTGTCGGGCGCTGTGAAATTGACAATGAATGAAAGATAGACCATGACATCCTTCTGTGAAGGAATGATTGCTTCGCATCCGTTTGCATCGGTGTAGTTTACCCGCACCCATTGCGGCCCGGGCAAGTCCCAACGGATACCGATGGTTGCATCTCCCGGGCCACCTCCAGTCATTCTTGCACCACCCGGTGAATAGGTCCATTGGTAATTTGACATCCCGGGTGAGGTGTAATAGGTATAGATTGAACCGGCGATCGCGTTCGGGTAGCCAGTAATGACCGGTATGGGTTTCGGATAGATGTTCACAACGGCCAGAGCCGAATCACACCGGCTGTCATTGTGTCTGACAAATAATTTCACAGTGTATTGTCCCACCGCAGAAAACTGGTGTTTGGGCGATACCATGTTGGAAATATTGAATGAACCTGATGCAGGATCACCGAAATCCCAGTGAATGCTATCGGGCGGAGGCCAGATATCACCCGAGAAATAGGTCGTATCCGGAAAACAATGTCCCGTATGATGAATATAGGCTTTATAATGCTGCAGGAACTGTGGAAGGGTGCCATTATTATCTTTGCCCAGTAATCCTACAGCATACATTTGAAAATTGCATGCAGTTCCCATCGCTGAGGGATTATTTATCCTGCTAACCGTATCTACCAACCCGTCGTAATAATTAACATATAACTTCCAGTCAGGCCCCATTTGAATATGTCCCTTTGCCTGACCAAGGACAACTTTGGTACCAACAAACTGCAATGAATCGGGTTTTGTTACATCATACTGCATTAAGCTATCCTTAGGCACGAGTGACCCAGATATCCAGCTAACTACATATAATATTTTTGAGTCCAGGGAAAAGTCCATCCCATGAGCTGATAATTGAAGGTCTGTACTGGGACGGAATAAAAATCTTGGTGTGACGGTCCCGGTTTCATTATTAAAACTGCATATCTCGGTCACCGAATCGGTGCAGGCCAGCGTTGAACCATCGGGAGAAACTTTTAAAACTCCGGGAAGGTTGATAACTTTCTGTGGAAGCCCGCTATTGCTAATCACAGGTGTCGAACTTATTCCGGCATTGGTGATCAGGTAGGCATAGTATTTTTTTACGATGCCGTGATGCAGAACCATTAGCCAGACATCCTTATTGTTGTGATGACGTGTGGCGAAAAGTTGAGAAACTGCACTATCACCAAATTGGACAGGTATGTTTTTCATGCCGGGGGAAATATCGCCCAACCCTCCATTCAGTTTCATATCAACAATCGAATAGAATAATCCTACCATCGGACTGGTTGAGGTCAATGGTTGATTTCCCACCGTAAACAAATAGTATTGATCTTTATCGGAAAGTGACTGGACGGCAAAAACAGGTTGAACTGCACCACCGGCGCCTCCTTTCAAACCCATTCCATTTGGGGTGATCATGTTGTTAGCTGCATACAAATTGTAACCTTGCGAATAAAAAAGGATGTTGCCTGCCGAATCTGACACCGAAGCGCTTGCAGCTCCGCCTGTTATACCCATGGTGCTGGTCGTAATGGCTACCGGACTCCCGGCGCTGAAATTCATACCGGCCTGAACACCAAAATACCAGTTGTTCCATTCACCTTGTGAAAACCCAAGGAATGGCAACAACAATATCAGGCCGGTGATGAAGTTAACTCTCATTCAGGTTATTACAGAACATAACCAAAATAATTCTCCGGACTGATCACCTCATATCCTGACTCGGGATATTCTTCCTTCCAGCGCCGGGGCGGTTTCAGGCTTTTCTTTCCCCATTTGAACTCATAGGCCATGAGTTTTCCATCAAGTTCTTCAATAAGGTCGATCTCCTTCTGATCATACGTCCGCCAGAAAAAAATATTTGCATGGATGTTTTTACAGGACCGCATCTTCATCCGTTCCATAAATATAAAATTTTCCCACAAAGCGCCGGCATCATTGCGGATGGAAAGCGGATTGAAATTCGAAATCAACGCATTACGGATTCCGTTGTCATAAAAATAGTATTTGCAACTGCGGGTTACTTCACTTCTGAGATTCCCGCTATAACCACCCAGGCTAAATAGCACGAAGGCCTTTTCAAAAAGATCAATGTAACGGGCAACCGTTTTATAGTCAATGTGGAGGTTAGTTGCAAGTTCAGACAACGATACCTGATTGCCCACCTGGAATGCCACTAACCGTAAAAGATCAAGCAGGAGTCTCGAACTTTTTACACGGTTGAGTTCAAGAATATCCTTTAATAAATAGGATCCCAGAAGTTCATTCAGCAAGTTTATTCTTTTTGTTTTATCCTCATTTAGAATGACCTCCGGGTAACTGCCGAAAATTAAATAGTTTTCAAGCCCTGCGCGAAGATCATACCTGTTTTGTTGAGTACACAGTTCCAATTGTGCGACAGGAAAAAGGGTTCGCGTGATTTTCCGACCGGTAAGGGGTTCCCCAATTTGACCAAGCAACTCGAAGGAGGAGGAACCGGTGATGAGCAATCTCAGGTTTTCCACGTAATCGGTCATGATTTTTAAGCCCTGTCCGATGTTCTTTATTTTCTGGGCTTCATCAATCACCACAAGTTCATATCCTGCAGCGAATTCTTTAATAGAGTTGAAATTACCCGATTCAAAAAGTTCCGAAATCCTGAGGTCATCACCCGTTTCAAACCGGTATTTGAACTTTGTACCTTGAAGATAATGTTTTACCAGGGTAGTTTTACCGGTTCGTCTTGGTCCCAGAATAACAACAGCCTTGCCTGGCTCCAGTTCTCTGTCCAAATTTTGCAAATGTCTTTGAATGTAATTTTCCATTTTTCAAGGAATATAAATCCTCAAATTTAGAATAAAACAAGGAATATAGCAAATTAACCTATCATTTTTGATTCTCTCTAATCTTTCAAACACCGCATCGCAAAAGCATTCGCCCTGCTTGCCGGATACACCGGCACCGAGAAATTGCACAAATTTATCCGGTGAGGAACACTTGTTATGGATCGTTTTTTTTTCGATATGATCATTGCGTTTATTTATAATCCTGATTTTTCCGGAAAAACAGGTACAGGTAAAAGCTGAACAGGAAGGTCATGACCACCTGGACCATGATCGGTGTGGTGATCAGTCCGGTTTCGATGACGGCAAGCTGGATGAGCAGGAACTTCAAGGCATAGTAAAGCACCTTGCTGATCACGATGCTGAGAAGAATGGCGGGAAATACTGATTTAATTCTTTTGGCCAGGATGTAGAACAGGAATACATTCATCGATAATTCAAACGCGATGAGCAGCATCTTCGGAAACACCGGGTGACCCGAAATGACCAGTGAAAACAACGGCAGGGTCAACGCCAGCAGGTAAGCGTTGCTTTTGCCGGTATGCACCATGGCCAGGATGAGCATCAGCCGCATGGGTTCAATGAGGTAAACCGGCAAACTCAGCAGGTGTGAAATGGCAGGAACCAGGTAGATGAATGCCAGGGCGCCGATATCGGTCAGGATGCTGATCACCAGGGTTCTTTGCAGGTATGAACGGGATAGGGTTTTCATGTATTGATGTTTTGGTTTTTAACGGTCACATTAATTGAATTCAAGTATCATCTCAGGCGGTTTGCTTGATGCCGCGAAGCGGGATTTTAATGTCAATCAGTACTTTATAATTTTCATTTCCTGGCTGCTACCGGATTTACCCAGATGCATGAAGTAAATGCCGGCACTCAGTTGATTCAGGTTGATTTGCTCCACAGAACTGCCGTTGAGTTTCCCGCTGAACAGTATTTTCCCGGCTTGATCGGTGATTTCGTAGTTGATTTTCTCATTCCCTGGATTGGAAAGGCTGATAGGTCCGGAAGTCGGATTGGGATAAACCGTGAATACAGGTTGATCCTTTTCATTTTGGAATCCTGTGCCCAGATCATGTACTTTGATCAGTTCGATACCGGTCCCGGTTCCCAGGTTTCGGGTATATTGTTTAAGAAGTGAGTCGTTCCAGTGTTCATGGACCCCCAGGGAGGGGATCAGGATCCCGTCGTTGTCGGGATCATAAACGATGCCTTCGGCCCAGTGTGATGAGTCGGCTGCCTGATGAAGATAGTCATCCACTCCGTTCCAGTTGGGGCGGCTTTCGGCAATGGTGGGACCGTTATATTCGGTGCGGAGGAAGTCATGGCACACCGATTCGACGGCCACCGGATCCAGCGACATGAAGATGGAGGAGCACCAGTCGCCTGCAAAGGGAATGGAGACCCATTTTTCGGGCACCCCGCCGGCATCTTCACCGGGATAAAGTCCGTCGACAATGATCAGCAGGTTCTTGCCGCTCAGCAGGTTGTGCATCATGATATCGGTTTGCACGCGATATAGGCCATATCCCAGGCGCACCGGGTCATCGTAACCGTCCATCAGCCCGCTGTGGAGATGCAGCGCCCAGGTCCGGGTAAATGAGCCGAAGTGATTTTTGGCGGCCAGCGTGATTCCTGCTGTGCTGTGGGCCTTCATGGCCGGGATGTTGACCAGGTAATCCATCTCGTCGAAGATGGTGAACAGCTTGTCGGTAATGGCATCGGTCATGACCGTTCCATGATCGGAGAAAAATACCCTGTCGGTGGAGGTAACCACGACCGGCATCCTTCCAAGGCTTTCTATCTGCAGTTCTGGATGGATCAGGTTGTTCCCAAAGTAATGCACTCCCGGGAATTCGCTATGCCACAAATCATAGAACTCCTTATAGATATTGCGCGCCGGATCGCCCACGTAGATCATGTTTTCGGGCACCATGGCCACATTGACCAATTGGCGCAGCACCGACAGCATAACATAAGGATCCGTTTCCGATAAAAACGGATTGACCGCAAGGTCATCCGTCCGGCCAAGATCTGCATGGTAGTGCCCGCCCGCTATGCCGCCATAGGCTGAGGTGGTATTGATCTTGATGAAGATCTTTTCCCCTGATGTATACCCCGTGTTGCCCTTTCCATGGTGACTGTTGTAATATTTGAAGATGAGGTCCCAGGATTCTGCATTGCCGGCGGCACCGGTAAGCGCCATCAGCGATTTGATGACCATGCTGTCGATCACCGTTGAATTGTTGTTCTTCTCCATGAACCAGCCATCATCGTCCGGGTCAATCACGCCGTTGTTGTTGGAGGTGTTGGTGCAGTTCACATTGGTTGCATCCGGATTCCACATCCAGACAACCCTTCCAGGGAAAATTCCTGTAGCCATGCCGATCGGATCATTAGGAGGGAAGTAGCCCCGGCAGGAGAGTGAACTTCCGGATGCTGAAATTCCAGTTACTGCATTTCCGGCGCTGGATATAAAGGGCATGGCCGTATGCAATAAAAAGTAAAACAACCCGGCTACAAAAAGGAGCAGGAAGGCCATGGCATATTGCGATCGGGCAAAAAAATGCCGGAACCGGGTGAATGCGGTTGCTGCGCCTCCCAGGCTGATCAGGTAAAGGACAAAGCCCGACATGAACGGGGCAGTGGCCTGCATGCATGGATAGGCGGCGCGGCTGGGTTTGGGGATCACCCTGATCAGGAACCATAGCGTTGCCAGCGATCCAATGACGAAAAAAACCAGTTTTGGCGGTATTTTCCTTGCTTTCAACCACAGGATGAAGGCCTGGAATCTTTTCGGTAAATAGGGTAACGGATTATACATGCGGCTGTAATTTAATATTCAGTTTGTCAACATGAGTAACACAATAAACAGTTGCACCATCTTTTTATCAATTCGGTACGCAGGAGAAAAATGAAATCACAGTTAAAAAGACCGAAAATCGGTTAGCCATTGTATAACACATCAATCGATTACTCTTTGATTATTTTTCCTGCATAAAGTCCATGTGCATAAGCAACCTGAACAAAGTAAACCCCATTGATGAGGTGACTGATATTCAACTGAGATACACTGCCTGCGATTTTTTTGCGTATAAGTTCCTGCCCGTGTGCATTCGTCAGCACAAAGGTTCCGGACCCTGTTGTTCCGGGCGCTTCAATGGAAATCTGATCCTTTGCAGGGTTGGGATAAATGTCCAGTTGTTTTACCGGTGCCCGCTCACTGACCCGGACCCCGCCGTTTGTCGTTTTTAAAATTGTTCCGTCTTGCCCTGCTGCAAAGCCTTCATTGGCACCGGTGATGCAAACGGCATGCAATTCCTTGTTAGTTCCTGAAGGCTGGTTTATGAAAGTCAACCCGCCGTCCATGGTGAGAGCAATCATTCCATTCGCTCCAACCGCATATCCCCGGTTTGCATCAGTAAAAAACACTGAATTGAGGGTCCCGGTCGAAAATGGAACATAACAAGACTCCCAGGAAACACCTCCATTGCTTGTTTTCATGAATAATCCCCCTTTTCCAACCGCGTAGGCTGTGTTTTCATCGACAGTACTCACTGCATAAAATTCACTGAATTCGCCCAGGGATAAGCTCTCTGTCCATGCCGCCCCGCCATTGATCGTTTTCAGGATTGTTCCGCTCGACCCTACAGCATAGCCGTTTAATGCATCGGCAAAGCTAATTCCGTTCAGGTACCTGGATGTTCCCGAAACCTGGCTGATCCAGTTGGCGCCGCCATTGGTGGTTTTCAGAATGGTTCCCCAGTCACCTGCCGCATAGCCAGTGTTTTCATCTGTAAAACAGACGGAGCGCAGGTACTGGTTTGTTCCGGATGTCTGGACGACCCAGCTCAGCCCTCCGTCGGTGGTTTTAATGATCATTCCCGATTCACCCGCTGCATAACCAATGTTCAGTGAAGGAAAAGCGACGCCAGTGAGAACGGTGGAAATTCCGGCGGAATTGAGAGAAGACCAGTTTCCTCCGCCATCTGTTGTCTTTGCTATTTTCCCCGAATCTCCCACAGCAAATCCAATGCTGCCAGCAGGGAAGGAGAGGGCATAAAAATGATCCAGCGGACCGGTGATCAGGCTGGTGAACTGGGCGCCATCGGTGGTTTTATACATCTTGCCGGTCCCTTCGCCGTAAAGTTCAGCTCCTACAACGTAGCCGGCATTCGGGCCGGTAAACCACAGACTTTCAAGGTAATCGCTGTTTCCAAGCGACAGGTCATTCCAGTTGACACCAGCATTTAAGGTTTCTCTGAGCAGACCAT
>CAZPWZ010000107.1:0-7458 GCA_964590675.1 uncultured Draconibacterium sp. | reverse complement strand
GGCCCAGGGATATGTATTCGAGCCCGTCGTGAAACAGCATCACCGGGTAGGATTCGCTGCCGGAGGGATAACCTGGCGGAAGGTAGGTGCGCACCAGTCGGCTGTTCCCAACGTGGGAACTGTAGAAAGTGGTGTCGGAAAGAATACCGTGTTGGATTTCAGGGTAATAGCGGATCTCGGGTGGCACGGAATAATCGGGCATCCTGAGTTCGGAATTGGGGCCGAAACCACCCACGCAGGTATTCGGATTTTTAGGATCAAGGATCCAGTTGCTGCCGTTAATCACCAGTTTGTAGTCGAGGCGAGCATCTGCATCATAGCTTGTTGATAAGTACCAGAAAGTACAGCCACTGATGTGTGTCAGGTTCGCGTTTGGGCTCCAACCTGTTGCATCCCCGGCCATGGCGACAGATTGTGCGGCGGAATTGTAAACGAAATGCACCAGCGTGTCATATTCAATGTAAGGAAATGAATTTCCGGAATTCATAAAACTGTCTGCCACTGCCTGGCGCTGGGATTCAGGCAGCGAATTCAGCCTTGAAATAAGCTGGGCAAATGACTGGGCATTGGCATGAAAACCCGTGAAAATCAAGATTACCGTTATAATTATTGTTCTCATATATAATGGAATTGCCTATGATTTTCTTTTTTCAGAAACCAATAACCACAAAGCCGCTGAAATGGCAAGAGATGTCCCGCTGATAATGAATGTGATAGATTTGTCGGCCGAATTTTTGATGATGCTCCCAACCACTGAACTCGCAATGAGCTGCGGCAGTACAACGGAGAGGTTAAATATCCCCATGAAAAATCCCATCCTGCTTTTATCCACCTTTTCTGACATGATTGCAAAAGGGAGGCTTACAACTGCCGCCCAGCCGAGGGTCAGCACACACATCATGGAGTAAAGCAGCACAGCGCTGCTCGCCCAGATAACGATGCCAAAATAGCCCAAAGCCATGATTCCCACCATGAGGGCATGGGTTCTGACCCTTCCCAGTTTCTTGCTCATCGGTTCCAGGAGGAAGGCGGGCCAGATAGCCCCAACAGCATTGAGAATAAAAAATGACCATCCTATCATCTGCCCGAGCCGCGCATTGCGGTCGGCAACAGACATATCGGGCAGGGCCGGTAGTTTTTGTTCCAGGAATGCAAACATATACACGAACATAGTCTGAATCCCGAGCCATGAAAATCCATGGGCAAAATAAAGTTTGAACAATTCACCCCACTGCGTTGCAGGGGCAGTAGCGGGGAGTGACGATTTTTCATTTTTGCCAGCCTCGGTTCCTGCGGGCGAATCGTCGGCCGATCTGACCAGCTCACGCGGCTCCTGGATGAAAAGGAGGGGGCCGATCGAAAACACAAGGACGATGACCACACCGGCATAAATCAGGAAGTAATTCCCGATCATGGCCCCCATGAGATAAGCGCCGCTGCCGAAAAGGTTCGAAATGGATTGCATCCAGGTATAACCTTTGGTCCTGGGCTGACCGTCGGGCGTAACATCGGCGATGATGGACCGCGTCGGGTTAAAGCTAATATTGATGGCCAGGTCGAGGGTGAGCGCCACGGTAATGGCAACAGCCATGATGCTGGCAATGCCGAAAAAATTGCTTATTTTATCGATATTGGGAAGGGCAAGGATCATCAAAGCAGCAAGGATGCCGCCAATGATGATGAATGGTTTGCGCCGGCCGCCCCAGAACCATACTTTATCACTGATCAATCCGATGATCGGCTGGCCAAGTATTCCTGCAATGGGACCAGCCGCCCACACAATGCCGATCTGGTCGATCTCCAGGTTGTATTTTGTATGCAAAATCCAGCTCAGTACCGCAATCTGGATCGAAAGTGCAAAACCCATGGCTGTGCTTGGCAAACCAAGGATGACATAGAAAATGTTGCTGAGTCGTTTCTGGATTCCTAACATACTATTGAATTTACGATTTACGATTTACGATTTTACGATTTGTGTGCACAATGATTCCTCCAGCTCCCGAAAACAACCTGTCATTTGCACGCTATTTCAATTCCAGGATCAAAACTGTCTTCCCGGGAATACTGATCGCAGAAAGGTCATTGATCGTTGTGCCGGTGATTATATCGGTGGCCGATTTATGCTGTTTTATAAACTCATCAAAACGGCTGGTCTCCACAGATTTCACCTCTTGGTTGTTGTTGACCAATACCATGACGACCTTCTTTGAATTATACCTGAAATAGGCATAGGTCCCGTCCCTGGGGATGAAATGGCGGAATTTGCCGGTTTGCAGAACATCCTGCGATTGCCGGTACCTGAGCAGGGTTTGCACATAGGTAAACATGTCGTTTTCCTGTGCGGTCCGGCCCTCCGGAATGAATGCGTTGCGTGCATCGCCGGGCCAGCCGCCCGGAAAATCCTTCCGTTTCATCCCATCGCCCTCATCTTCCCCGGTGGTCATCAGGCACTCGGTCCCGTAGTATATTTGCGGAATTCCCCTGATGGTCAGCACGACTGCCACGGCCATTTTCAGCTTCCTGATGTCGTCATTTTGCGTGTCGAGATAACGGTTCACATCATGATTGTCGGCGAAAACAACCAGGTTCGACGGATTTGGATAAGAAAAATCCTGCGAAAGGATCTCATAGATCCTGGTGATGCCTGAATTCCATCCTTCGGGTTCATTGAAGGCCTTGTTCATGGCATCATAGAGCGGGAAATCAAAAACCGAGGGCAGCCAGGAATTGTAGCCATCCCCGTTTCGTGCATCTTTTTGCCAGTAGGCCACTGAAGCGGGATAATTCATCCAGCATTCTCCGACAATATTGAAGTTGGGGTATTCCCCGGCAATGCGTTTCCCCCATTCGGCCATCATGTCCCTGAATGGATAGGGGTGGGTGTCCTGCCTGATCCCATCCAGCCCTGCGTACTCAATCCACCAGATACTGTTCTGGATCAGGTAGTTTTTAAGGAATGGATTGCGCTGGTTTAAATCGGGCATCGTTTTGTCGAACCATCCGCGCACAAACTGGACCGAATCAAATTTTGAAACATATGGATCGGTTGCAGCGCCAGCCCGGTAATTAGAGCGGGTAAATTCAGGCCATTCATTGATCCAGTCGGGCGATGGCAGGTCCTTCATCCACCAGTGCTCACTGCCGCAATGGTTGAAGATCATGTCCATGATCAGTTTCATGCCGCGCTGGTGCACCGCCTCACCCAGCCTGGCATAGTCGTCGTTACTGCCAAAACGCGGATCGATCTTATAGTAATCCGTTGTGCTGTACCCGTGATAGGAATACTTCGGCTGGTTGTTTTCAAGTAAAGGGTTGATCCAGAGTGAATTGACTCCAAGATTCTTCAGGTAATCGAGGTGATCGGATATGCCTTTGATATCCCCGCCGTGACGGCCGTTCGGGTTGGCACGATCAACCACCTCAACCATGCCTGGCAAATTGTCGTTCGTCGGGTCCCCGTTTGCAAACCGGTCGGGCATTAAGAGGTAAATAACATCGGATGCTGAAAATCCTTTCCGCTCAGCCGATCCCTTTTTCCTTGCCTTCAGTTCATAAAGATATTTCCCGACCATTTTATCCTTCGATTTGAAAAGGATCGTGGCAATACCTGCCCTTGTTCCTTTGCTGATTGAAATGTCGAGAAACAGGTAGTTCGGATTGGCCACCTTGTTTATTTTTTTGATCACCATCCCGGGATAATCGATGGAAACAGTTGCTGAGGAAATGTTTTTTCCGTAAACCAATAACTGCAACTCCGCCTTGTTGAATCCAATCCACCAGAAAGGCGGTTCAACCCGCTCCAGGTTAATTTCCTGGGCGAACATGCTGATTGGGCACAGCAGGATGATGAACACGATTAATCGTTTCATAAGCAGATTTTTAATTTTTACTTTTTATTTTCCTGGTCCTGCCATATAAAATCGTGAGATGGGCAAGTTTTTCAGTGAGGGCATCGCTGAAATCGCCTCCCCTGACGCGCCATTGCCAGTTGTTTTGGGTAGTCCCCGGCAAATTCATCCGGGCCGGTGTGTCCAGCCCAAGAAGATCCTGCATGGGAACAATGGCGGTCAGCGCAACCGAGGCCCATGCCAGCCGGATGAAAGACCAGTGTATATCGGATTCGGCCGCATTAATGTAATCCAGCACATATTTGCGATCTTCAGGAGTGGCATTTTTGAACCACCCTGCAACTGTGTCATTATCGTGGGTTCCCGTGTATACGATGCAGTTTTTTATGTAATTATGTGGTATGTAATCATTGGCCTCAGATGAATCAAAAGCAAACTGTAGAATTTTCATGCCGGGCAAGTTGAACCCATCACGCAGCTCCTCCACATCAGGTGTGATGACCCCAAGATCTTCGGCAATAATCGGAAGATCGCCTAATTCAGCGCGCAATACATCAAAGAAATCCTTCCCCGGACATGGTATCCATTCCCCGTTGATGGCAGTTTTTTCCTCGTAAGGCACAGCCCAATAGGCTGCGAATCCCCTGAAATGGTCAATCCGGATGATATCGTATAGAAAAAGGTTGGTTTTAATGCGTTCAATCCACCAATGGTAGCCTGTTTCCTTTAAAATATCCCACCGGAAAAGTGGATTTCCCCAAAGCTGGCCGGTTTCACTGAAATAATCGGGGGGAACCCCGCCAACACGGATCGGGTTGAGGTCATCGTCAAATTCAAAGATTTCGGGATTTGACCATGCATCGGCACTGTCTAGCGCGACATAAAGCGGTATATCGCCAATTATTTTCACCTTGTGGTTATGCGCATATTCTTTGACCGCCATCCACTGTTTGAAAAACAGGAACTGCATGAATTTATGAAAATCAATCTCTTCGTGAAGCAGTGTCTGGATGGCTTTCAGCGCCTCGGGCTCGCGCTTTTTCAACGGGTCTTCCCATTGATACCACGGCTTCTGATGACGATTCACCTTGATGGCCCGGAACAATGCATAGTCGTTGATCCATTTTGCATGATCCTTCAGGAAGTTGCGATAGGCAAGTTTGTCGACATTGTCGGCATACATGGTGAATGACAGGAAGGCCTTTTTCAGCAATGGCAGCCGCGAAGCCTGAACGCCCTCAAAGTCCACCCTGTCTTCGTCAAAATGAGGATAACCGATCAGGTCCTCGGCATGCAGTAACCGTGATTTGACTAACAGGTCAAGATCTATGAGATTCGGATTTCCTGCATGGGATGAAAAACACTGATAGGGCGAATCCGCATAGCCTGTTGGCCCCAATGGCAGAATTTGCCAGTAATGCTGTTTTGCCCGGACTAAAAAATCAATAAAGTCAAATGCTGCTTTCCCAAGGGTTCCGATCCCATATTTCCCAGGTAGTGACGTGGGATGAAGTAAAATTCCGCTTAATCTCTCTTTCAACATCTTCGCTGTTTTTATTGAAAATAATGCACCCAACGCAGATAATGCATGAGTGCAACTGTTTATGTTTGTTTCTCCCTGATAAAAAGTGCGCTGACCGCACCCAGTAACATGCTTACCCCGGCCATGACAATACACAGAATGGGATTATCGGCAAAGAAATATTTCAGGATCAGCCCGCTTACAATCCCGCTAACTATTTGCGGAATGGTAATCGACATGTTGAACAACCCCATGTAAACCCCCATTTTCTTCGGAGGAATCGAGCTGGCAAGCATGGCATAGGGCATGGCCAGGATGCTTCCCCAGGCAATGCCGATCCCGATCATGGGAATAATCAGGAATACCGGATCTGTGAATGTAAGGAATGATAACAGGGATAATCCTCCTATGGTCAGGGCTATGGCGTGGGTGATTTTCTTTGAGAACCTTCTTGCTACAACAGGCAGCAGCATGGCTATGATCGCAGAAACCCCGTTGTAAATTCCAAACAAAATTCCAACCCAGTCGCCGGCATCCTGGAAAACTGCGGCGTTTGCATCGGTGGTGCCATAAAACTTCAGGGCAACGGCCGGGGTTGTATATACCCACATCGAAAACAGGGCAAACCATGAAAAAAACTGAACAAGCAGCAGTTTGACCATGATCCGCGGGATAAAGAATTTTTTCGGACGCTCCGTCTCTTCATTTTGAGCCAGCTGTTCCGGCGGATATTCAGATGTTGTAAAGATGGTCCATAAAATGGTTCCGAGTAAAACAAAAGCCCCGATGTAAAAGGAATAGGTGACATTTGCAGGCACAAGCCCTGCACCGTCAGCCTGTTTTGAAATACCCATCCAGTTGCCCAGGATGTAGGGGAGCCACGATCCCACGATGGCGCCGATGCCAATCAGCAGCGTCTGAACCGAAAAACCCAGCGTGTGTTGTTGCTCGGGAAGTTTATCGGCCACCAATGCCCTGAAAGGTTCCATGGATATGTTGATGGAGGCGTCCATAAGCATCAGCAATCCACCGCCGATAAACATAGGTGCAATGAAGGAAGCCAGGTGCGGTGCATTGGGCATGAGTACCAATGCCAGGCTGGTTAAAATCGCCCCAACCAGGAAATAGGGCCTTCTCCGGCCAAGGCGGCACCATGTTTTATCACTCATATAACCAACGATGGGCTGGATGATCATGCCGGTAATGGGTGCAACAAGCCAAAACCAGCTCAGGTGATGTACATCTGCGCCAAAAGTCAGCAAAATCCGGGAAGCATTGCCGTTCTGCAGGGCAAAACCGAACTGGATCCCTAAAAATCCGAAACTCATATTCCAGACCTGCCAAAAGCGCATTGTAGGTTTTTCCATCATGTGGATTTGAAATTTATCATTACCAGTGTTCAAAAATAAGAACTTTCTATTACTTTTATGGCCCAAATACACACTATGATCCGAAATCTTTTATTGATCAGCAATTCTACCAATGCCGGCGAGGATTATCTTGCCTGGCCGCGCACACATATCAAGGACTTTCTTTCAAGGTTCGGTGTCCGCAAAGTCCTGTTCATTCCTTATGCAGGTGTGAACCTGACACCGGCAGGCATTGAAAAATCATTTGACCTGTACGAGGACCGGGTGAAGAAGATCTTTAAGGAAATGGGATTCGTGCTGAATTCCATCCACCGGGAACCAAATCCTGTTATCGCGGTGAATGAAGCCGAATCCATTGTGATTGGCGGAGGGAACACGTTTCACCTTGCACTGATGCTCCAGGAATATGGGGTAATGGAGCCGATCAGGCGAAAGATCCTGCGCGGGATCCCGTTCGTTGGCTGGAGCGCCGGGGCCAATGTAGCTTGCCCAACGATGAAGACAACCAATGACATGCCGATTTGTGAGCCTCCCTCGTTTAATTGCCTGAAAGTGATTCCTTTCCAGATCAATCCGCATTACCTTGATGCAAATCCGGCCGGTCATGCCGGCGAAACCCGCGAACCACGGATACTGGAATTTCTGACGGTGAACCGGACGTTCCCAGTGGTGGGCCTGCGCGAAGGATCGCTTCCTAACGTGTAAGGCTATCCCATGG
>CAZPWZ010000106.1:0-7472 GCA_964590675.1 uncultured Draconibacterium sp. | reverse complement strand
GGCATTGCTCACCCTTCCCGTGGTAATTGTCTCGGTTGAAGAGGCGATACGCACCGTTCCGCGTGAATTGCGCGAGGCGAGCCTGGCTCTTGGCGCCACCAAATGGGAAACCATCAAACGCATTGTCCTTCCCGGTTCCCGGGCGGGGATCATGACGGGCACTATTTTGGCAGTCAGCCGCGGCGCCGGCGAAGTGGCCCCAATCCTGTTCACCGGGGCTGCATATTACCTGGCCACGCTTCCCACCTCCCTCAGCGACCAGTTCATGAACCTTGGATACCACATATATATCCTGGCAACCCAGTCGTCCAATGTGGACGAAACGCTGCCCATCCAGTTTGCCACGACAATGGTTCTGCTTATGCTCACATTTTTATTAAATTTAGTGGCTGTAATCATCCGCTCGAGGTTACGCAGGCAAGCCAAATGATCTCGAAGAAACCTGAAGCATGAAAGAAACGAAAATTAAGACAAGGGATTTGAGCCTTTATTATGGCGCAAAAATGGCGCTGAACTCAATCTCCATTGAAATTCCTGAGAAGGAGGTAACCGCATTTATCGGGCCGTCGGGATGCGGAAAGTCAACCTTTCTGCGGACCCTGAACCGAATGAACGACCTGATCCCCAATGTAAAGATCAGCGGTGAGGTGCTGGTGGATGCCCTCAATATCTATGATAAGCAAATCGATGTCGTTAATCTGAGGAAAAAGGTGGGGATGGTGTTTCAGAAATCAAATCCCTTTGCCAAGTCGATTTACGAGAACGTAGCTTATGGACCGCGGATAAACGGGATCAACAACAAGTCGAAACTGGAGGAAATTGTGGAAACCTCGCTCAAAAAGGCATTTATATGGGAAGAGGTGAAGGACAGACTGCACGATTCGGCCATGGGATTATCTGGGGGGCAGCAGCAACGGATGTGCATTGCACGAACCCTCGCCGTTGAACCTGAAATCATCCTGATGGATGAACCTGCCAGCGCGCTGGATCCCATTTCCACGGCCAAGATCGAGGAACTGATCTTCGAACTGAAAAAGAATTATACCATCGTTATTGTGACGCACAATATGCAGCAGGCTGCACGTGTGAGCGATCTCACCGCCTTTTTTTACCTGGGCGAACTGATTGAGTTTGGGAAGACCAGGAAAATATTTACCACGCCGGATAAGAAGCATACGGAGGAGTACATTACCGGAAGGTTTGGATAACAAAATCGGGACACGGGACAAAATCGTAAATCAAAAATCGTAAATCGTAAATTATGGAGAGGCACTTTGAACAAGAACTTGAAAAACTGAACAAGCGCATCCTGAAGATGGGTAACCTGGTATACGATCAGGTCCATAACGCGCTGGAAGCATTGCTCACCTGCAATATTGAACTGGCGCAGCAGGTTGTTGACAAGGACAACAAGGTGGATAAGCTGGATGTAAAGATAGATAAGCTGTGTCAGCGCATATTTGCCCTTCAGCAGCCTGTTGCAACCGACCTGCGGCTGATCATGTCGGCGCTCAAGATGAACAATGACCTCGAGCGCCTGGGCGATCTTGCTGTCAATATTTCATCCAAAATTGAAGGCGTAAGTGAATACAGGGAAATTCTGACCGAACTGCACGTGGATGAACTGGCCAACATGGCCGACCTGATTGTAAAAGATGTCATTAATATCCTCAATACCCGCAACACCACCTTTGTTAAGGATATTTTCGCCTCAGCCAATGCGATCGAAACAAAGATCCAAGGCATCTCCGGGCGGATACTGGACGAAATGATGCATAAAACCGAAGTGATCGTGGTGGCCACCAACCTGATGATCATCCTGACCCAGATCGACCGCATTGCCGGTTACTCAACGAACATTGCCGAATCGGTTGTGTTTATCGTAGAAGGGAGGATGATCAAGCACAAGAAAGCCTTTAAACAGGATATTGACACAGAAGGCTCTCCCGTGGAGAAGCCTGTTTCAGGCAGTGAATTCCAGGCCGAATAATTTTCCCATTGAAATAAGCAATGTTATGTCTTTGACGTTCCAAGTAATTCAATCAGACGAAAATTTACTGAAAATAGCATTTTCGGGTAAACTCGATGCCCTCAGCCTGGCCCCGGTGGAGACGAAATTCTATGCATTGATAAACAGCCAGAATAGCCAGGTAATTCTCGATTTTTCGGAGGTCAGTTTCCTGGCCTCACTGGGAATAAGGATGCTGCTGACGGCTTCAAAAGATGTCAGACGGCAGGGGCATTCCCTGAAAATTGAAAATGCCAGTGAGGAAATTATTAAAATATTCCATATAGCAGGCCTCTCTGACATGTTATCGTAGCAAGAATTTACAGGAGGAATATATTTTGGCTGCTGCGTCGGTTATTTATGTAACCAGACCCTTAGAAGGGTGAGCAGCTTCTCCGTCTGAACCGGTTTGGAGTGATAATCGCTGGCGCCGGCCTCGATGCATTTTTCGCGGTCGCCCTTCATCGCCTTGGCGGTGACTGCAATGATCGGAAGCTGCTGAAAGCGCGGATCCTTGCGTATTTCACGCATGGCGGTATATCCGTCGATCTCGGGCATCATGATATCCATCAACACCAGGTTGGTATCCGGGTTGGCTTTCAGTTTTTCAATCCCTTCGCGGCCATTTTTCCCCACCAGGATGTGCACCTTTTTTTCTTCAAGGATCTTGGAAAGAACGAACACATTCCGCATGTCATCATCGCAGATCAGGATCTTTTTATTTTCGAATACCGTATCGGGCAGGAAGCTTGAACTGGCCTGCAGTTCGCCGGAGGCCGGCTGGATCAAGGCTGGCGCCGCAACCCTTGCAGGTTCACCGGCCTTTCTGGCTGCCATATCCACTGCAGGTTCACCGGCCTTTCTGGCGGGCATATCACCGGCATGTTCTGGTTTTATAACCGGATAGATGTTTTCCGGAGATGACGAAGTGTCGTTAATGCTCAATGGAAGCAATAGCGTGAAAACCGATCCTTCATCTTCGGTACTCCGGAGTTGGATTTCACCGCCAAGCAACCGCGAAAGACTACGTGAAATGGTCAGTCCGAGGCCGGTTCCCCCGAATTTGCGGCTGATGGTGCCATCGGCCTGCTGGAATGCTTCAAAGATCAATTTTGCTTTTTCAGCCGAAATTCCGATGCCCGTATCCGACACTTCGATGGCAATCGTATTCTCCGCATTCAGCGCGGAGTTGGTGAATTTTGTCTTTTTATCAGGACGGAAAACATGGAGTTTGACACCCCCCTTTTCGGTGAATTTAATGGCATTCGACATCAGGTTCTTGACAATCTGAAGCACCCGCTGCGAATCGGTCATGATGTACTCGGGCAGGTCGCCGGCAATGTTGGTTTCGAGGGAAATGCCTTTTTTATTCGTTATCTGTGAAAAAGTCTGTATCACATAATCCCGCAACTCTTCAAGATTCATCTCCTCGATGTCAATTTCATATTTTCCCGCTTCCACTTTTGAAAGGTCAAGGATGTCGTTGATCAGATCCAGCAGGTCTTTCCCGGAGGAGTTGATGATGGTGGCGAACTCAACCTCCTCCTTGCTCATCCCGTCATTTTTATTTGTGGCCAGGAGTTCAGACAAGACCATGATGCTGTTAAGCGTGGTGCGCAGTTCATGCGCCATGTTGGCGAGGAATTCCGATTTGTACCGGCTGGCGATCTCAAGGGCTTCCGCTTTCTGCTTGATTTCATGCTGCGCCTCTTCCAGCGCCTCATTCTTGCGGCGGATATCGTCGCGCTGGAGTTCCAGCACCTTCGACCGTTCTTCGAGTTCTTCGTTGATCACCCGCAACTCCTCCTGCTGATGCTGCAGGTTTTCTTCCGAAAGGCGCAGGGCCTTGGTTTGCTCCTCGAGCTCCTGGTTGATCTGGCGCAGCTCCTCCTTTTGCATCACCAGCTCCTTGGCTTGTTCCTGGGTTTTGGAAAGGAGCTCCTGTACACGTTCCCGTGATTTTGCGGTGTTTATGGCCACCGATATATTGTCAAGCGCCACTTCGATGAAACTTTGCTTCTGATCATCGAATGGTTTGAATGAACCCAGTTCAACCACCCCGATCAGCTGTCCTTCAAAAAGCACCGGGGATATGATGAAATGCTGCGGTTTCACCCGTTCAGGTCCGATATTGACCTCGGGAATAGCATGCTCCGTGGCAAAAAATGTAATGGTCTTGCGCTCCCTGGCGACCTGGCCTACGAGGCCTTCCCCGATTGCAAGGGTCTTGCTGATGCTTTTATCATCCTGGAATGCAAATGTTGCATCGAGGCGGAGCACATTCTGGTCATCCTTCAGGTAGAGTAATCCCAGTTGCGCCTCCAGGTACCGCGAAAGGAAACTGATAATTTCCGAGGAAAGATCGGTCATGCTTTTCTCCCCGCGGATCTTCATGCCAAGCTCGTTGATCCCGGTTTTAAGCCAGTCCTGGTTCATGATCTCAATGGAGGCCTCACGCAGCTTCATCGTCATCTCATACAGCGCAATGCCGAGCGTGTCATGCTCGCTGCGGGGCATGATGTTGGTTGTGTAATCGCCGCTGGCAATTGATTTGGCCTGTTTCACCACATTTTTGAAACTCTCCACCATCTCGTTCATGCTTTGGGCCATCACATCCTTATCACTGCGCACCGTCACCGATTTGCTGTAGTCGCCCAAAGCAACCGACTGACTGACATCCGCAAAGGACCGCAGCGAATTGACCAGCCAGTTGAAGGTATCCTTCATTTCGCCTACTTCATTATTAGCTACGCGGACATCGCGGAGGATCAACTCGCCGTGGGCCACCTGTTTTGCCCATTCGGAGATTTTCTTGATCGGGCTTACAAAACGCCGGGTTACATATGTTGAGATAATGAGCACCATGATGGTGGTGATGATCAGCGAAATTTTTGCAAATGCCGAGAGTTCCCGCGCTACCAGGTGGGCCTCATCCTGGTCAATCTCCTCGACCAGCGCCCAGTTGACCCCCAGCTTTTCGAGGATGTCGATGTTGCGGTATAGTCCCATCACATAAACTCCTTGCGAGTTTTTGTAAATGCTTACCTCCTCGGCAATCGTCTTTCCATTGGGATCAAGGGTGATATTGTTGACCTTGACTCCCTGCCAGGTCCTGGTTTTGTCGTTTTCTTCAACTTCAATGAGTATTTTCGACTTATCGCCCACCTTGCTTGCCGATCTGAGTTTTAGATCGGTACCTATCATGTAAACGTGCCCGGTACTGCCAAACCCAATGCCAAACTGAATGATCTTATCAATTTTTTCGGTAGAGATCCGGATGGCAACGATCCCAAGTTTTTCCCCGTCTGCATTTAAAACAGATTGTCCCAGAAATCCGCACAACTCATTATTGGCAGGAGGATAATATTCAAGATCGGAGAAAAGCGGTTTCCCCGATTTTATGATCCTGCTGCAGGTCTTTCCAAAGGAGGTCGAGGCGAGCGGACCGGTGAACAGGTCTGCACCAAGGTCTTGCCCGCTGTTGAGTTCGAACAGGATTATCCCCTGGGGATTGATAAAGTAAATGTTCGTGATCCCTTCGGGCATGTATGTTTTCTGAATGTTGTTCCGCAGATCTTCGGAAAGGATGTTCCATTTGTCCGATGAAGGCAGCGGTTCATTCCCCTTGCGTTCCCTGGAATAATTTTCCTGCAGGCTTTTCATCATCGTAACCGTGGTATGGTCGCGTGCCACATCCTCAAGGTAATCGGTCATATCCTGGAAATAGCTGTTCATGTAATTCATCCTGAGCTGGGAGGTTGTGAACAGCGATTTTTTAGCCATCACATTCAATCCCTGGTAGTAATAAAGGAAGTTGATATAGCTCAGGGTCGCGAGCGGGATCAGTGAAATCACCAGGAACCATAAAAGCAGGGTCTTTCCGATCCCCATATTTTTCAGGGTGCGGTAATCGAATTCGGTTAACCTCCTGATTAGTTTTTTCCAGCCATTTATGATGAACATAGGCGCTCCTGTAATTTATTTGTAGCAAAATTTTTCGATGGCCTGAAATACATCCTCCGGGTGGAGCGGCTTGGAGATATAATCATCCATACCGGCATCCAGGCATTTTTCACGATCTCCCTTCATGGCATTGGCAGTAAGTGCAATGATGGGCGTTTTCGTGTTTTTCCCCTCCTTGTCGTTCCGTATGCCGCGGGTTGCCTCAAATCCATCCATCAGGGGCATCATCACATCCATCAGGATAAGGTCATAGGCCGTTTCACGGGCTTTTTGCACCGCTTCTGAACCATTTACGGCAGTGGTGGCGGTCCATCCCTTTTTTGCCAGGAGCTGGACAACAATCTTCTGGTTGATCAGCTGATCTTCAGCCAGCAGGATGCTGAGTTTACGTGCGGGAAATTCGCTGGTCTTATTAAGGAGATCAGCCTGGCTTGATACGGGAAGGTTAAAATCATTCCGGAAGATGCGCTGGATCACCTGGCGCAGATCCTTTTGCAAAACAGGTTTGAACAGGTAAAATTTGATCCCCATAGTCTGGATCATGTGCATTGAATGGATCGATTTATCCTCGGTTAAAATGACCAGTTCGGGCAGGGAATCCGCCGGGAATTCTCCTCTGATTTTACTGGTGAGCGACTGTCCCTCCAATGACTGCAGCAGCTGATCGATAAAAATGATCCTGAAATTTTTTCCTTCCGGGGAACCGAGGACCGAAACCGCCTCATCGGCTGAATGGACGACCGTCGCACCGATTTTCCAGGCATCAAGGAAGGCTTTCATTTGTGCGGCATGCTCCTGGTGTGCGTCGATGATCATTACCTGGAGCGTCCTGAGATTTTCGGGCAGCGACAGTTCAACCGAAGAATCGGGGGCAGCAACCAGGTCGAGCGGGAGGGTAAAGTAAAATGAGCTGCCCCTGTCAAGTTCGCTGTCAACCCCGATTTGTCCGCCCATCAGTTCGACCAGTCGTTTTGAGATGGTCAGCCCTAAGCCTGTGCCGCCATAATTCCGTGTGGTGGAGATGTCGGCCTGGCGATAGGATTCAAACAATTTTTCGAGTTTATCATGGGAGATCCCGATGCCGGTATCCGACACAATAAACTTCAGCTGAATCGCCTGCGCGTTCTGCTCAAGTATTTCGATGGTGAGGGTTATCACCCCTTCATCGGTAAATTTAATGGCATTTCCGAGCAGGTTGATCAGTACCTGGCGGATACGGGTCGGGTCGCCTACCATCCGGTCGGGCATACCGGCAGGGTGCAGGCATAGAAATTCGAGCTTATTCTGGAAGGTTTTTACCGAAAGCAGGCGGATAACCTTTTCAATGACATCGCGCAAACTGAATTCGACGGTTTCAATTTCAAGTTTGTCAGCCTCGATTTTGGATATGTCGAGGATCTCATTGATGATCTCGAGCAGCGATTCACTGCTTTGCTTGATATCGGTGAGATGTTCGAAATACTGATCCGGGATGTCATTGTCCATCATGATCAGGTCGGTT
>CAZPWZ010000105.1:0-7490 GCA_964590675.1 uncultured Draconibacterium sp. | reverse complement strand
CGTGAAAGCAGCTGTTGAAGCAGCTGGAAAAGATGTCAACATGACGTTGCAGCATCACGGTCCGGATTGGAATGGTTTCCTCAAGGCGGTTCAGGGCAGCAGCATGAAAGATAAAGATAAGGTGCTGAATGTAATCAACTCCAATGTTGATGCAAACAAGAAGGAACAGGAAATCCGCAATATGATCCTGATCTATCCTGAAATCGAAAAAGATCTGCTCCCGGCACTGCGTCGTTCTGAAATTACGGCCACCCTCTATGAACCACGTTTCACCGATGCCGAACTGCTCCAGTATGGCGCTTCGAATCCTGAGAAACTGAAGGCAGAAGAACTGCTTTACGCAGCTACCCTCACCACCGATAATAATGTGAAGGTAACCATCCTCGAGAATGCAGCAAAGCAGTTCCCGGGCAACTGGAAAGTTTTAAACAATGCTGCTGTTGCACAAATTGTTAAGGGTGACCTTGTCCGTGCCAATGATTTACTGACGAAAGCACAGGCAATTGCCCCGAACAATGGCATGATCGAAAATAACATCGGTGTCGTTGCTGCAAAACAGAAAGATCTGAAAAAGGCTGAAGTTCAGTTTAAAAAAGCTGCCACACTGGGTGAAAACACCAACTACAACCAGGGAGTTCTGTTAATTCCAAAAGGTGATTACCCGAAAGCGCTGAACATGCTGGCCAATGCCAAATGTACCTACAACCTCGGACTCGCCCAGTTGGTTTCAGGCAACACTGCTGCTGCAGAAACCACCCTGAAATGTGCTCCGCAAACGCCGGAAACCTTCTACCTGCTTGCAGTTGCCGGAGCCCGCTCGAACAACACCTCGGCATTGTACGAAAACCTGATGAAGGCTTGTCAGAATGCCGATCTGAAAGCTCAGGCCAAAGGTGACCGTGAATTCTATAAATTCTCGACCACCCCTGAATTCCAGAATATTGTAAAGTAATTTTGTTTGCTGATTTGTAAAAGAAGCCGTCCCGGAATATCGGGACGGCTTCTTTTTATTTAAGCTTCGGCAGTTGCAGATAACTGCGAGCGCAGTCGCCAGGTAATGTCAGTATTTATGGCTGGTGACTAGTACAAGCCACCTGAATTTCCGGTTTTTTGAATCCGGTGCATTCCAACAGGGTATTCCCTGAAAATAACCTCCTTCAAATACAGATAATCTTCATTCCTTGCAACAAAGTCAATCTGGTTGGTATCAATCAGCAGCACCCTCAGGTCAGTTTGCTGACGCAGAAATTCGAGGTACCCTGACTGTATCTTATCAAGATAATCGAGCTGAATATTCTGTTCATAGGGACGGCCCCGCTTCTGGATATTCTTCCTGAGATTATCAAGGTCAAGGTATAAATAGACAATCAGATCGGGTTTTGGGACCACAGAACTTACGATTGTAAAGAGCTTGCTGTATAATCCAAATTCAAGCTGCTCCAAATTCCTGCTGGCGAAAATCAATGATTTGAATATGAAATAATCAGCCACCGTAAAGGTTTTGAACATATCCGATGCCGTAAACTGCGACTTTAGCTGTTGATACCTGTCGGCGAGGAACGACAATTCAAGGGGAAAAGCATATCGGGCAGGATCTTCATAAAATTTGGGAAGGAAGGAGTTTTCTTCGAACTGCTCCAAAATCAGCTTTGCATTGGATTCTTCCGCAAGCCTTGTGGCGAAGGATGTTTTCCCCGCCCCAATGTTACCTTCAATGACGATATAATTATACAAAATTCAAAAATCAAAAATTCACATTATTGGCCAAAGATCTTTACTTCGGCATGGTCAGGACATTCTCTTGCAAGCAAAGATATTGGCTTTCGCAATATGGGATGAATAAAATCCGGTGCAATTTCATTGAGCGGTGCCAGGGTAAACATCCTGTTATGCAGCCTGGGATGAGGCACCATGAGATCGCCGGTGAATAAAATGGTGTTACCATAAAAGAGTATGTCAATATCGATGGTCCGGCCGGCATAAGCAGCATCAGCTTGACAATGAGATGAAGCATCGTTCCCATCAGCTGAGCCTTTATCAACATGGCACCCGCAAGCATCAGCAGGCCTTTTACGGCCCAGTTGCATTTCAATGGAAAGCAACATCCCAAGCAGTGATTCTGCCGGAAGACTGGTTTCAATTTCGACAACCTGGTTAAGGAATGGCATGGGATCATCAAATCCCCAGGGGGCAGTTTCGTATACTGCAGATTTTGCCAGTACCGTGCCGGCGTTTTCAGTAACCAGCTGTAAAGCCCGGTTCAGATACTCCATCCGGTCGCCGCGGTTGCTGCCAAGCAGTATGAAAACCTCTTTCATGGGTATTATTGATTATACAGCTTGTTAAGCAGGTTATCTATTTTTGATCCGTAGCCGGGATCAGATGCCCAACGTCCGGTGAGGTCATGTACTGTAACAACCGAACCACGCCTGACATTCATAAACCTTTTGTCAACCAGCTTTGAGTTCACCGGTCCATAGCTTGCATAGGCTTTCAAATGCTGTATATGCGCCCGGACACCCTCTTCCAGGGAGCTGAAGCGATCACCTTCCGACCAGGCACTGACCGCACCCAGTCCGCAGAAATTATTCTGATAACGGCTGACTGATCCTGTAAAACGAAGAAAGCCTGTTTCAAGGCACATCTGGCAAACCGCCACATCGTGGTTAATCCCCTCCCTCCTGCTTTCAGCAATATAAGTCTTTATCAGCCGGGTTACATAATCTGAATCAAGTTCGCTGTTGTGCTGCAGCATAAAACGCACCAGCTTTTCATGCGCCTTTCCGCCATAATCCATAACCAATATTGACGGAGACATTTTTTTCGCAGCGGACTTCTTTGCAGCAACAGCCGGTTTGGTTGTTTTATCCTTTGTGCCCTCATTTCCATCAGCATATCCTGTGATGGCAATCACCAAGGCAAAAAAAAGAAGAACCAGCCTTTTACAAACCATTTATAAGGTATATCCAGGGAGCAATGATACATAAAATCATACGTAGTTCCGGGTTCAATATTGCTTTGTTATTCACAAACTGATGTTAATCCGACTTCACCGGAATGCAGTTTCTTGTAACTGCTACCTGCAGTGTGCGTCTAATTTTCATACATTTGTTTTCCAAATAAACACATCTACATGAAACAGTTTTTTAAATTTATGTTTGCCAGCATGCTGGGGACATTTCTCCTTTTTATTCTCGTGACCTTAATAAGTATCGGGATCATTGCGGCTATCGTTGCAACTGCCTCATCAGAAGAAACGGTAATTACGAAAAACACGGTACTTCATGTGAAGCTCAATAAAGAAATTGCCGACCGCAGTTCGAAAACCAAATTCGTGATGGGATTCGCAGGCCCTGAAAAGACAACCGGGCTTAACGAGATCCTCGATAATCTTAAAAAGGCGAAGGAAGATGATAATATCTCCGGGATATACCTTGACCTGAGTAATATTCCTGCCGGGTTATCCACTGTTGACGAGATTCGCAACGGGTTGATCGACTTTAAAACCTCCGGTAAATTCATTTGGGCCTACAGTGAGGTCTATTCACAAAAATCATATTACCTGGCCACTGTTGCTGATACCATATTTCTTAATCCACAGGGGGTGGTCGACTTCAAGGGGCTGGCTTCTGAAATGGTTTTCCTAAAGGGAATGCTTGAAAAGCTGGATGTTAAAATGCAGATCATCCGCCATGGGAAGTTCAAAGCGGCAACCGAACCCCTTTTCCTTGACAAGATGAGCCCTGAAAACCGACAGCAAATCACCAAACTGATTGGCGATTTATGGAATAAAATGCTTACCGGGATCACTGAAACCCGCAAAATAAGCCGGGACGAGCTCAACCTGATTGCCGACAGCCTGAAAATTCAGACCGCAGATGATGCTTTAAAATATCAATTTGTGGATCGCCTGGTGTACAAGGATGAGCTGATTGCCTTAATGAAGAAACAGCTCAACCTGGCTGACAAGAAGCGCATCACGTTTGTTGATATGGACAGCTATACAAACACGGCGGATCCGAGGAAACGATCGACCAGCAGCGAGAAGATTGCCGTAATCTATGCCAGTGGTTCAATCGCAGGCGGAGAGGGTGATGATCAAAGTATCGGATCAGAGCGCATTTCAAAGGCAATCCGGAAGGCCCGGGAGGATGAAAAGGTTAAAGCCATCGTCTTTCGTATTAATTCAGGAGGCGGCAGCGCGCTCGCCAGCGACGTGATATGGCGTGAAATCGACCTTGCAACCAGGGTAAAGCCTGTTGTTGCATCATTTGGTGATGTTGCTGCCAGCGGCGGATATTATATTGCCTGCGCCGCCACAAAAATTCTGGCTGAGCCCGCCACGATCACCGGATCAATCGGGGTTTTCGGGGTCATACCAAACATGGAGGGATTATTCACCAAGAAATTCGGGATCACCTTCGATTGGGCCATGACCAATAAGAATGGAGATTACATTCCTGTGATGAAACCACTTTCGCCATATCAGACATTGATCATACAGCGCGATGTCGACCATATTTATGACGTTTTCACCGGGAAGGTCGCCGAAGGACGTAAACTCACGAAAGCCAAGGTAGACAGCATCGGCCAGGGACGTATCTGGAGTGGGACCGACGCTAAAAATATCGGGCTTATCGATGATTTCGGCGGACTTACCAAGGCAATCGATCTTGCTGCTGAACTTTCGAAAACAAAGGATTACAGGCTGATTTCACTCCCGGAACAAAAGGAGTGGTTTGAGGAATTGATTGAACAGATAACAGGCAGTGATCCTTCGGCAAAACTGAAAAAAATACTTGGCCCCGACTACAGGTATTATCAGTACATGAAAGAGATCCGTGAGATGCAGGGAGTCCAGGCCAGGATGCTGATGGACATCAACATCAACTAGCCTTTCATTTTACGTTCCAAAAAAAGAGAAGGCCCGGTAAAATTTTACCGGGCCTTCTCGCTTTCATATGGTTTTACCTATTATCTCATCGGATATTTCTTAAATATTTCTTCGCTCTTCATGAGGATATCAATATATTGAGCCCTCCTGTAAGCAAATGGATCCTTCTGATTCTTGCGGGAGAGCTTTCCACGGAAGGCATCGATTGAATCATATTTCTTGTTGTCCATCCAAGCCTCGAGTTCTTCAAGGATTTTTGTGATCTGACCGATCCCGTGCTTGTATACAGTGCTTACCACCTGCACCGCATCAGCACCCGCCAGGATCATTTTGGCAGCATCCTTGCCTGTAAAAATACCCGTATTTGCACAGAGTGATCCACGAATTTCTCCGAATAAAAGCCCCAGGTAACGCAATGGCAAGCGGTTATCCTCTTCGTGGCTCAGGTTATAAGGAAAATGATGCTCCTCCTTTTCAAGATCGATATCCGGCTGGAACATGCGGTTAAACAGCACAAAGCCGTCCACCCCGGCATAATACATATTCTGGACAACCATTAATGTATTGGTGTAGAACGGGCTTAGTTTAACGCTAACCGGGATCTTAACACTCTTTTTAACCTCACTAACAACATCGAGTTGTTCATTCACGATCGTCTTGCCGTCACGCTTGAAATCGCCCGGGACGGCATAGAAATTAAGTTCAAGGGCATTGATTCCCGTGTTTTCGAGCTGCCTGGCATATTCCACCCAGGTTTCATCGAAAGTACAGTTCAAACTGGCGATGACCGGAATATTCACTGAGTTCACCACCTTTTTCAGATGGCTCAGATGTTCGCGCGGACCGGCATGATCGATGTCGGGGAAGAGGCTGATCATCTCAGCGTGGCGTTCATTATATTGATTCAATTCTTCATTCAGCTGCAGCCGCTCGAGTTCGATCTGCTCTTCAAACAGGGTCTTATATACGATTGCTGCCGCACCGGCATCCTCCATTTTTTTGCAATTGTCCACATCCTTCACCAGGTTGCTTGCACCCACAATAACGGGATTCTTCAACTGAAGACCCATATAACGTGTTGATAAATTTGCCATGATAGTGTTTTTAGAATTTCAACAAGACCACAAATATATGTTTTTCCGCGAAATAATCGGCCTCCCGGAAAATATTAAGAACAGGAATACCGGATAGCAGGAAAACGGTCTTGCTATCCGGCATTCACATAGAGATATTATTGCTCGTAGCTCATCGCAGCAAGCCGCTTGTAATTATTGTATCTCCATTTTGCATTCTCTTCAGCGGCTTTGAATAATTCGGTAGCCTCTTCGGGGAACATCTTCTGGAGAGATGAGTAGCGAACCTCACTCGCAAGGAAACCCTGGAAGCCACTCCAGTCCGGTTCTTTTGAATCGAGCGTGAATGGATTCTTTCCTTCATTTCCATTGACAGGATTGTATCGATAAAGTTGCCAGTACCCTGTAGCCACGGCGCGGTCCATTTCTTCTTCCACCTTCCCCATTCCAAGTTTCAAACCGTGGTTGATACAAGGCGCATAGGCTATGATGAGCGAAGGACCATTATAGGATTCGGCCTCTTTCACTGCGCGGAAAAGCTGGCTGTTATTGGCTCCCATTGAAACCTGTGAAACATAAACATAACCATAGGTCATGGCCATGGCGCCGAGGTCTTTTTTGCGGACCTTTTTACCGGATGCAGCAAATTTGGCAACTGCACCAACCGGGGTTGACTTGGATGATTGTCCGCCCGTGTTGGAGTATACCTCGGTATCGAGTACCAGGATATTGATATCCTCGCCTGAAGCGATCACATGATCGAGTCCGCCGTAACCGATATCATATGCCCAGCCATCACCTCCGATGATCCAGATTGACTTCTTAATCAGGTATTGGCGGAGATTGAGGAGGTCTTTGCACAGTTCGTTGTTTTCCTTGGTCAAAAGAGGTATCAATGCCTTTGAAGCCAGTTTGGAGGCTTCTGCATTGTACATGCCGTCAATCCATCCCTTCATGGCTTCGAGTGTTGCCGGGCTGAGATGATTTTCCTTGATGGCATTTTTCATTTTGTCGGCCATGCGCTTCCTGAGTTGGGTAATAGCGACTGCCATTCCATAACCATATTCGGCATTGTCTTCAAAAAGTGAATTCGCCCATGCCGGACCCTGGCCGTCAACATTCGGGCGGTAAGGTGTAAACGGGGCGGTACCGCCATAAATGGAGGAACATCCCGTGGCATTTGAGATCATCATGCGTTCACCGTAAAGCTGGGTGAGCAGTTTGATATAGGGTGTTTCACCACAACCGGCGCAGGCTCCCGAGAATTCGAAGAGTGGTTGCGCAAACTGGCTGTTCTTAAAGGTCTTGAAACGATCTATCACATCGGTTTTATAAGAAACCTTGCTGATATTATAGTCCCAGTTGGTCGTTTCGGGCATCTGGCTTTCCAGTGTATTGAATACGAGTGCTTTGGTCTTGGCCGGGCATACATAAACACAGTTACCGCAACCGGTACAATCGAGGGGGGAAACCTGGATCCGGAATTCCATTCCGGCCAGTTCTTTACCGACCGCTTTCAATGT
>CAZPWZ010000104.1:0-7504 GCA_964590675.1 uncultured Draconibacterium sp. | reverse complement strand
CCTTCCCGAAGGCACGCTGCCGGAAACCATCACTGTTTACAATATGTTTGGCCAGGCCATCCATTTCCTGGATGTCAGGAACATAAAATCCGAGCAGATCTCATTTGCAGACTTACCGCCGGGGATTTATGTTTTAGGAATTCAATTGAATAACAGGTCAGAGTTTATAAAAATCATCAAACAATAGGATCCGGAAATAACAGGTCAGCATTCGGAGAAGGCACAGCCGTCTGAAAGATTTTCAGACGGCTGTGCTTATTCAGGCACCATGAAGGTGCGCCTGAATTGTGACATTTAGTGCGATAGCAGATTCCATTTTCAATTGCATGAAAACCATGAACGCACTAAAGGCGAAAAGCATGAGAAACCAGGATAAGAGACTGAAAATAAAAGTGAAAAATGTGAGTCTTAAATTGTCATTTTATATCGGCTATTTAAATCGCCCCAAGCTTTTTTCCGACCTTCCTGAACTTATCCAGGGCAAAACCGATCTGCTCCATGGAATGGGCGGCGCTGATCTGCACCCGGATGCGCGATTTGCCTTTCGGTACCACGGGATAATAGAAGCCGATCACGTATACACCCTCTTCGAGCAGGGCGTTGGCAAACTCCTGCGAAAGCTTGGCATCGTTGGGAAGATGTCCGAACAACACGGGAACAATGGGATGGATGCCGGGGACAATGCGGAACCCGAAATCTTCCATGCCCTTGCGGAAAAGCTTCGTGTTTTCAAATAACTTATCACGCAGTGCCGTGGTTTCTGAGAGCATGTTCAATACCTCCAGCGTGGCGCCGGTGATAGCCGGGGCAAGCGTATTCGAAAAAAGGTAGGGCCTTGACCGCTGGCGCAGCAGTTCAACAATCTCCTTTTTTGCCGAGATGCATCCGCCGGAAGCGCCGCCCAGCGCCTTGCCAAACGTGGTGGAAATGATATCCACCCGGCCCTGGGCATTGCAGTGCTCAACGGTTCCCCGGCCGGTTTTTCCCACAAACCCCGTGGCATGCGAATCATCCACCATCACCAGGGCGTTGTACTTGTCAGCCAGGTCACAGATCTTGTCCACCTTGGCAATGATGCCATCCATGGAAAAAACGCCATCGGTCACGATAAGTTTGAAATGGGCTTCACTGGCATCCTGGAGCACCTCCTCGAGATCGTCCATGTCGTTGTTCTTGTAACGGAATCGCTGCGCCTTGCAGAGCCTCACCCCGTCAATGATGGAAGCATGGTTAAGCTCATCCGAAATGATCGCATCCTGCTCTCCCAGCAAGGGCTCAAACACACCGCCGTTGGCATCAAAAGCGGATGAGTAGAGAATCGTATCTTCCATCCCCAGGAATTCGCTCAGCTTGTCCTCCAGGTCCTTGTGCACCTGCTGCGTGCCGCAGATAAAACGCACCGACGACATGCCATATCCATAGCGGAAAAAGGTGTAGTTTGCGCCCGCCATCACCCTGGGGTCGTTGGACAATCCCAGGTAATTATTAGCACACATGTTGAGAACCTTCTTCCCGTTTGTCATGATCTCAACTCCCTGCGGTGTCGAAATGATCCGTTCGTTTTTGTATAATCCGTCGTGGTGAATCCCGTCGATCTGCTTTTGCAGATGTTGTTGAAATGCTCCGTACATATCTGATCCTGTTTTGAGTTGCTTCTTTGGTCAAAAATAAAAAGAAATGCTGATCAACCTGGTAAATAATCTAATGCTGATCACCGTAAACAACCGGATAACACAGCATTGGGCTGGCAAAGGTACGATTGTCCCCCGATTATTCCGGAATTTTCATCAAAAAATGGATTTGCAGGCTTTGATCTGGTTACATTTGCAGCTAAAATTAAAATCGAAATAATCATGGAAAATTTCATTGCATATAATCCGACCACGCTCCATTTTGGGAAAAATGTACTGACGGCCCTGGGGTCGGCCTTAAAAGATTACGGCAACAGGGTATTGCTGGTATATGGCAAGGGATCGGTTAAAAAAAGCGGCCTCTATGACCGGATCATGGAAGACCTGAAAAAAGAGGGTTTCGTCGTATTTGAATATGGAGGAATCAAACCCAACCCCGTCATCGAAGATGTTGACGCAGCCGCAGCGATCGGCAGGCAAAACAAAGTTGACGTGATACTTGCCGTGGGCGGAGGAAGCGTGATCGATTCATCCAAAATCATTGCCGTGACCATCCCGGTGAATCATAGTGGATGGGACTTCGTTGCAGGCAGCGCAAAAGCAGAAAAAGCGATCCCTTTCATTGCGATCCCCACCTTAGCGGCTACCGGTTCGGAGATGAACCCGTTTGCCGTGGTTTCAAACCATTCACAGGGGAAAAAAGCAGCTTTCGGCTCCCCGCTGACCTTCCCAAAGCATTCGTTCCTGGATCCGACATTGACAATGACGGTTCCCAAAAATCATACAGCGTATGGTATTGCCGACCTGATCGCCCACTGTTTTGAAGCCTGGTTCGGGATCGGGGAGACCACCCTCACCGACCGTTTCGTCATCTCCATCATCAGGGAGGCCATGCATTACGGCCCTAAACTTCTTGAAGACCTTCATAATTATGAATACCGCGAACGGATCATGTTTGCCGCCACCATGGCACTCAATGGCATGACGATGTACGGCCGTTCAACGGGCGACTGGGGCGTGCACAGCGCCGGCCATTGCCTTTCTTTGCTTTATGACGTGCCCCATGGCGTTTCCCTCACGATTGTTTTCCCTGCCTGGATGCGGCATTTCAAAGGTCAGATTGGTGACCGTATCGCACAGCTTGGATACCAGTTGTTTGATGAGCAATTAACTGCCGATGAATCCATCAACCGGATCGAAGCCTTTTTTAAATCAATCGGATGCCCGGTAAGGTTATCGGAAATGAACATTCCGGGCAACCAAAGTCAGCCCATTTTTGAATCCATGGTGCACAGCAAAGTCAATGGCGGTAACATGAAGATGAGGGAGGAGGATTACCGGGAGCTGATTAAATTGTATTTATAAGTAACATCTTACGAGATAGCCTGATATTATAACCTTTCCCTTCCCGTTTTTTCGTCGCGATTGTCAAGATTTCGACACGATTGTTACTTTTTTCGTCACCCAAGTTCTCTGAGATTCAATTTTCTCAGCTTAGGGGCAAATTTTGAGGTGAAGCCAACGATACCAAGGGTCATGATACCGCCGAAGATCACTGACGGTATAAGTCCCATCAGTTTTGCAGCAACACCCGATTCGAATGAACCAATTTCGTTGGATGATCCGATGAAGATGGCATTAACGGAAGCGACACGACCGCGCATTTCATCGGGAGTCAGCAACTGCATGGCGGTGGAACGTATGATCACGCTGATATTGTCGAACATCCCGCTCAGTGCAAGTAATCCCAGGGAGAGGTAGAAGTTTCGTGAAAGTGCAAAACAGATGATGCTGAGGCCGAAACCGGCTACTCCGATCATCAGGTATCTTCCGGCATGGACCATCGGTGGCCTGTGTGCCATCACCAGCGACATGGCAACGGCGCCGAGCATCGGTGCTGCCCGTAAAAAACCCAGTCCCTGCGGACCAACCATCAGCACTTCGGCTGCAAAGATCGGTAGCATCGCAACCGCACCGCCAAAAAGAACTGCAAACATGTCGAGCGACATGGCTCCCATTAAAATCTGGTTCCTGTAAACAAATTTCAATCCCGATGAAAGGCGCTGGAATAGTGTTTCTCCGGCAGCAGACTGCGGTACCGGCCTGTTCTTTACCACGCCAAGCATGGCAATCGCAAGCATCAGAAAAAAGAGCACGCTCATGTAAGCAACCCGCACACCAAAAAATCCATAGATCAGTCCACCCAGGGCAGGTCCTGTGATGGCGGCAATATGCCACATGGTACTGTTCCAGGTTGATGCATTGGTATAAAGATGCCTGGGAATAAGCTGCGACATGAGGGCGATGATGGAAGGATAAAGAAAGGCCCGCGAAACACCGGAGATCATCACCACGAGGTAGATCGGAAACACGCCCAGCGCAGCAATAATCCCGAGTGATCTGATGGAAAAAAGGAAGAGCAGGGTGGTTCCAACGAGGAATAACAAGGTGAACCAGACAATGATCCGCTTCCTGTTATAGCGGTCGGCGGCATGACCGGCAAAAAGCGCTGTAGCAATATTGGGAAGTGCCTCCGCAAGCCCGATCAGCCCGAGCGCCAGCGGATCTTTGGTAAGCTCGTACATCTGCCAGCCCACAATGAGGCCCTGCATCTGGAAAGCGATCGTCGTAAAAAACCGGAACGTCAGAAACAACCTGAAATCCCTTACCTTCAGGACTGCGTAGGCATCATGTTTCCCAGTAATTACCTCATTGTCCATACATGGTGGTTACTTTACAACTCCTGCTGATCTCCCTATCAGCCCTCTTCCATTGTCCCCGGTCCGGTTCCCCGGTCAATTGACCGGATCGGGTCAATTGCAAAAAACCCGGCCAAAGACCGGGTTTTCCATAATATTCAGACAGGATCTATTCTTCGTCCTTTTCCTGGTCTTCGTATGCCTTAAGCAGCTTTTCCTGGATATCCGAAGGAACCTGCGCATATTCCGCGTACTTCATGCCATAGGTTGCCCGGCCGCTGGTAATGGAGCTGAGTGCAGTGGAATACCGGTTCATTTCGGCCAGTGGCACTTTGGCCATGATCTTCTGGTAGTTACCTTCACTGTCCATACCCATGATCACGGCACGACGGCCTTGCAGGTCGGTCATGACTTCACCCATTTTATCTTCAGGAACAATCACCTCCACATCATAAATGGGCTCAAGGATCTTCGGACCGGCATTTTTAAAGGCCTCACGGAAAGCGTTACGGCCTGCCAGCTTAAAGGAGATTTCATTCGAATCGACCGGGTGCATCTTGCCGTCATACACATTGAAGACAATATCACGGGCATAAGATCCGGTTAAAGGACCCTCTTCCATCTTTTCCATTACACCCTTCATGATGGCCGGCAGGAACCGCGCATCAATGGCGCCACCAACGATACAGGTGTTCATCTGCAGTTTTCCGCCCCATTCAAGATCAACCACATCACGACCGCGGATCGGGAATTCGGTCTGCTCGGTCATCCCTTCACGATAGGGCTGGATCATCATGTGCACCTCACCAAACTGTCCTGAACCTCCGGATTGTTTTTTATGGCGGTAGGTGGCTTTTGCCGATTTGGTGATGGTTTCACGATATGGGATCCTCGGTGCATAAAATTCAATGGGAATCTTTTCGAGGGTTTCCACGTGCCATTTGGCCAGGTTGAGGTGAAGTTCGCCCTGTCCCTGGAGGATCATCTGTTTCAGCTCACGTGAATAGCCCATCAAAAGTGTCGGATCCATCTTGGCAAGTTCATTCAGGATGCCGTTGATCTTTTCATCATCCGCGGTGTTCCTTGCCTTGACAGCGGTTCTGAACTTGGGATCCGGATAGGTGATCGGCTCGATCACATCATCCGGATTTTTCAATGAATTCAGGGTATTGTTGGTAAAGGAGTTTTTCAGTTTGATCGTGGCGCCAAGATCTCCGGCAACCATTTTCTCGACTTTCTCACGGTTTTTACCATTGATTACGAAAAGCTGCGACAGGCGCTCTTTTGACTGGCGAACCGGGTTGACCATATCCATGGCTTCGGTAATTTCACCTGCGTAAATCTTGAAATAGGAGATCTCTCCAAGGTGCTGCTCGATAGAGGTCTTGAAGATAAATGCCGAGGTGGGATCCGTTGATTTACAAAGCATCAGCTTGCCATCCTTGGTCTTAATGCCAGGCATTTCATTTGGAGCGGGAACACTGGCGGCAATAAATTCGAGCAGGCGGCCAACGCCCATATCCTGTTTTGCCCCGGTACACATCACCGGGAAAATAGTACGGTTGATCAAACCGGTCTTCAATGCCTGAAGCATCTGCTCTTCGGTAAGAACTCCCTTGTCAAAGAAAATTTCCATCAGGGCTTCGTCCTTGGATGCAAGTTCTTCCATCAGGGAAGCATACATCTCTTCTGCCTTGTCTTTTTCGCTTGCAGGAATATCAGAGATTTCAGGTTTTCCGCCGCCGGAAGGAAATTTGAACTGCTTCATCTTCAGCAGGTCAATGATGGTGTTGAAGCCCGATCCGGCATTCACCGGGTACTGCATCAGGGTGACATTCTTACCGAACTGCGCCTTCATCTGGCGAAGGGTTTCATCGAAATTGGCGTTTTCCTGGTCGAGATGGTTTATCACGAATATCACAGGTGTGTTGGCGCGGGTGGCATACCTCCATGTGATCTCAGTTCCGACCTCCACGCCATTCTGACCATTGACCAGCATAACGGCCGTATCAACCACGCGAAGTGCTGAAATCACCTCCCCGCAAAAATCGTCAAAACCCGGTGTGTCAATGATGTTGATCTTCTTGTTGTCGCACAATGTATAAAGTATGGTTGCCGAAACAGAATTCTGACGCTCCAGTTCAATGGGACGATAGTCGGAAACCGTGTTCTTGTCTTCCACTGTTCCCCTCCGGCTGATTATGCCTCCTTCAAACAGCATGGCTTCGGCTAAGGTTGTTTTCCCTGATTTTGCCCCTCCTATGAGGGCGATGTTGCGGATTTCGTTGGTTTGATATACCTTCATGGCAGCTAAGTAATTATATAAGTGATTGAAAATTATTCTTTTCGTGAAAGGGCGACAAAATTAGAAATTTTTATGCAATTAACCAAGCCCCGTGATGAATGACAAATGACAAATGACTAATTAAGAATCAATCTATTATAGGCAAAGGACTGCCGTTAAGGTCATGATCAGGGAGTGAGGTTTAAATGCATTTTAATTTGCTCCCAGCGATCGGCCGACATTTTTGACCCCATGAATTCGATGACATTGCCGGCAAGAAGGGCGCCAAGCTCACCGCATTCCTGCAATGAAAGTCCCCTTGATAATCCATACAGAAATCCTGAGGCATACAAATCTCCGGCCCCCGTGGTATCAATCGGTGATACATCGATAATTCCGATGTTATAGACATCCGGACCGGATTTTACGAGCGATCCGCTGCTCCCGGTTTTAACAACAGCGATTTCAACAAGCTTGCTCAACTCATGCAGCGCCTCCTCCGGCTCCAGTCCGGTGAGTGCCCTGGCTTCATCTTCATTGGCAAAAACGATATCAACATATTCAGAGATAATTGACAGCAGGAATTCCTTATTGGCCTCCACGACATTATAGCTGGCCATGTCAAGGGAGACGATCAGTCCATGTTCCTGTGCCAGCTCAACAGCACGACGGATCAGTTCGTGGTTCTGAACCAGGTACCCTTCAATGTGAAAATACGAATAGCCCTGAAAAATGCTCAATTGGTCATTGGTCATTCTTAATTGGCCATTCATTAGCCTTGGTTCCAGGTGTTCTGCTGAAAGCTCAATGGCCGCGCCGAGAAAAGTCGCAAAGGTGCGCTCCGAATCCGGGGTTACCAGGGCCACCGCGCGTCCTGTCTGCTGGATGCT
>CAZPWZ010000103.1:4875-7508 GCA_964590675.1 uncultured Draconibacterium sp. | reverse complement strand
TTTTTTAACCATGATTGTCTCCAATGTGATGAGCCACACTGCTGCCAGTACCATCATGATTCCACTTGGCATGACGATCCTGATTGCATTCAAGCTGGATGTGGCAGTGATAATTGCACTTTCGGCTTCCACTGCAATGCTCCTTCCCGTTTCAACGCCACCAAATGCTATCGCCTTCAGTACAGGACTGATTGAACAAAAAGACTTCAGGCTGGGTGGTATACTGGTTGGCCTGGTTGGGCCGCTTTTAGCGGTTCTATGGGTGCTTCTTATCACCTGATCATAACAAACGAAAAAAAATCTGATGGAATCCGAGGCAATGTGTCCGCCTGTTCCGCTGCACAAACCTGAGAATATGGCGGGCATTAAAGCGGGATACAGGATTTTTCCACTGTGCTGCACGTGGTTTGTTTTCATTGTTGGTTCTGCAATGTAACATTGACAAGTCGTTTGCCTGGTAATCTAAACAGTATTGCAGTCACCATTGGATTCTTCTCAATCTCCTGAGTTGCAGTCTTCCAGACTGCAGGCACCCCATCAGCAGGCTCCCAAAGTGAGATCCTGCACCGTCTTTATCCTGACGGAAGCATGTAATATTATATCGAGCCTGTAAACTTCTACTGGACCAAATCAAAGGAAGATCAGTGAATGATGCAAATATATTCATGAAAATAAGGGGAACAATGTATATTATTCCAATACAAGCGGTCACATGAATACACTGATTTTTACCGCCGGGATGCAGAATAAAAATGATGGCGCACTGTCGTGGAAAATTGAATTTTATCTATTTTTACAATAAATACCTTTATCATGAAAACGCGAGCACTTTTTCTTATAGTTGCATTTTTTATTATAACCTTCCCGGATTTGACTGCGGCAGCATTCAATGATACAATCCCGGAATTGACTGATACAGTCCCGAAGACCGAAAAAAGCAAGAAAAGGATCAGTCTCACTCCTTATCACCGTAACGTGATCAAGATCAATCCGACTCCCATGCTCCTTTGGGGAAGTGTCAGGAATCTCTCCATCAGCTATGAACGGCTGATCAATAACAACATGTCTTTAGCCCTTCAGCTTGGTTATTTGCGGGTCCCGAAACTGCTGGATGATACCCTGCTTGGCCTGGTTGCCATATCAGAAAGGAACAGGGACGGAGTAAATATTGCCCTTGATTACAGGTATTACCCCGGAGCCCGGAACCGGCGGCCCGCGCCTGATGGCTTGTATATTGGCGCGTATGTGTCTTATTATGGTGTCCGTTTCAGGAACAATATGGATATCCTTTATACAACGGTTGACCAGGGTGGTGGTTTAAATGGCAGGATCGATGTCGTAAACCTGGGTCTTGAACTTGGGTATCAATTCATATTCTGGAAGAGACTCTCGCTCGATTTATTGTTGTTCGGGCCTTCGGTAACTTACATGTATGGATATCTTGAGATAAGCGGCGACCTGGATAAAGAACAGATAGCAAACATCGACGAAGAAATTGTCGATAAACTCCTGGAGCGCTTTCCCGTTCTTGGAACTTTGTTTAATTCGGAAACCCTGAAGTTTACAGGATCAAAAACGAACTTTGGTGCATTATTCCGGTATAGCGTTCAGCTTGGATTCCATTTCTGATAATGGCATTCAGCCTGGATTCAATTTCTGAGACTAGCCTTCATCTGCGGTTTAAGATAAATTTGCGTGAATATAGTTTGGCAGAAATATGTTCCCGCTGCTGAATGGCTCCGGGGATATCAATTAAAGACACTGGGCAGCGATGCCGTTGCAGGAATAACCCTGGCAGCCTATGCCATACCGGTTTCGCTGGCCTATGCCATGCTTGCCGGATTGCCTCCCCAGTATGGCGTTTACGGATACCTGCTGGGAGGACTCTTTTATGCCTTGCTTGGAACCGGTAAGCAGTTGGCGATTGGACCTACATCGGCCATTTCATTATTGATCGGGACTACCATCTCAGGCCTGGCAGGGGGTGATCCGCAACGCTGGGCCGATATCGCATCGCTCACGGCGCTTGTATTTGCATTGATGAGCATCGTGGCCTACCTGTTGCGGTTAAGCGTGTTGATAAATTTTATCAGCGATACAGTTTTGCTGGGGTTTAAGGCGGGTGCTGCGACTGCAATCGGATTAACCCAATTGCCCGCCTTGTTTGGTATTCCGGGAGGGGGTAAGGGATTTCTCGAACAAATAACGGCAATTTTCACCCAGCTCCCCCAGGCCAACATGACTGTTTTTATATTCGGCATTGCAGCCATCGGGATTTTAATTGCCGGTGAAAAATTGTTCCCTGGCCGGCCTGTTGCCATCATCGTGGTGATCGTTGCGATTGTTGTGATATCGGTCACGCCACTGGGTGTTGTTGGCTTTAAAACCGTTGGGATCATCCCGGCCGGGTTGCCCCGCTTCAGGCTGCCTGCCCTGCAGATCACGGAAGTTGAAGCTGTGGTGCCCCTTGCATTTGCCTGTTTCCTGCTTGCCTATATCGAAAGTGTTTCTGCGGCAAAAGCCCTGGCCGAAAAGAATGGGTATGAAATTGATGCACGGCAGGAATTGCTGGCTCTTGGAGCAGCAAACCTGGCCACGGCATTCGGGCATGGGTACCCGGTAAGTGGCGGCTT
>CAZPWZ010000103.1:0-4865 GCA_964590675.1 uncultured Draconibacterium sp. | reverse complement strand
GGTTGATTTAGCCGATTTGCCGTTATCAATGCGAAGTGGCGGCTTGTCCCAGTCGGCCGTTAATGAGCGGGCAGGCGCCAAAACCCCGGTTTCCCTGGTATTTGCTTCCGCCGCCATTGCCTTGTCGCTGTTGTTTTTAACAGGATTGCTTGCCAGTTTGCCCACGGTGATACTGGCGTGCATTGTGCTGGTTGCGATCAGGGGACTGGTGAATGTCAATGAATTCATCCATTTGTGGCAAAAGCACCGGACTGATTTTGCGATTGCAATGATTGCCGTGGTAGGGGTAATCGTGTTTGGAATTCTCAAAGGAGTGCTTATTGCAGCCCTCACAACCCTGATATTGCTGATTAAATCGGTCACAACACCCCATATTGCGTTCCTGGGAAGAATCCCGGGCACCAGGCGGTATACCGACATTGGCCGCCATCCCGATAATGAATTGCTGCCCGGCATATTCCTTTTCAGGGTAGAAGCTTCGATACTTTACTTTAACGTTGATTTTATCCGGACAATGGTTTGGCCTAAGATCAGTTTATCCGGCTCTGCGGTCAAAGCAGTCATATGGGATCTCAGTACATCACCATATGTTGACAGGGAGGGAGCAAAACTGATAAAACGGTTCTACCAGGATTTGAAGGAGAAAGGGATCTCCTTCAGGATTGCTGAAGCCCGCTCCGGCGTGCGCGACATGTTGCGTTCCGAAGAAGTTGAACCTCTGCTCGGACATATCAGCAGGAAAGTTTCGATTGATGATGCAGTGAATGAGATTGACGGCGCAGGATAAATTGGTTTTATGATTATTATTGATTACTTTTATACCCATGAAAACAATAATTTTAAGCATTGTACTTGCAGCCGGATTTTTATCTGTTCCGATGATCATGGTATCACAAACAACTGACCGGCAGTGTGAAATACTCCATCGAATCTATCCGGACGGATCCATGTTCTATTATATTGAGCCGGTTAATTTCTACTGGACAAAATCCAAGGATCTGAAAGGCGGTATTGAAACGGATAAGGAAAACTTCTTTTTGGCTTTGCAGCCTCAACCCTTTCCTGAAAAACCTGACGGGAGAAAACTCAAAGATGACCTGGAAGTGAAGCTTTCAAATGACAGCATTTATCGCCTGGAACATTTCGATACCCGCTACCTGGATCATGATACGGTGATGCAGCTCTTATACTTGATTGACAAGAAGAAACTCGATGATTTTTTTAATCATGAAGTCATTTCGGTAAAAATAAACATGCAGGACACTACAGGCATCAGGACATATGTTTTCAAGTTGCACAAGTCGGCGCTCAGGGAACAATTAGACTGCCTGATGAAGGAACAAACTAGTAAAAAGAACAAGTGATCAGTCCTCCTGCACAGGTTCAACAGGCTTTTTTTGAAATATTTTCCCGATCTTACTGATCAGGTTATTTACAGATAACGTCAGCGACACGGCATTGTCAATTTCATTGCCGTTATCGCGCGGGATAAATACATTGGCATACAGCAATTCAAGCTGCAGATCATCAGTAAATAAATACCCGGCTCCGATCGTAAAGATGTTGCAGTCAAAATAGTGAAGCCCTTCTTCCTTATACTTCGACCTGAGGACAACCTCTTCTGAAACCAGTAAATAAACGACACCCTGCCTGAGCACCCTGCTGTTCAGGGGTAGCCGGAATTTCAGCTTCTGGCGGTACCGGTAAATGTCTTCATAAACACCATCCGCGTTTTTGATCAGGCGTAATTCGAAACGACCATCGGTATTCAGGATGTACCCCACTTTATGGATGAAGTAGGTCCCCTGCAGGGCAAACCGCCATTCGGGGGCCTTAATCTGACCAATATCAGGTACATCCTGGTTGTAGTAATACCCCACAAATGAAGAGAATTTCCAACGTGCAGACAAATAATAATGTACCCAGCCCACCGCACTTCGCTGGGTGTTTGTTTTCAGCACCGTAGACTCGGAGGGTGTGTTACTGAAGCTGCTTGTGAGGTTAACTTCTGCCGCCCACTTATCATTGATGGCGCGCACCAGGTCCACTTCGTTCCAGAACTGGGTATAGGTTTTATTTTGAGCAGGTAATATAACAGGTAAAATGAGGAAGAAAAAGGATAATAAAAAGGCTTTGTGAAAATTTTTAATAGGATTCATCCAGATTTATTCAGGGATAATAATCAGTAAAAATAAGAATAAATTAATTATCTTTTTTCAGTGTTAACCGATAAAAAACATTGCATAGACTTTCGAAATGCTGGTTTAAATTACTTGCTGGCTAGTAAGAGTTTTTTATGTATATTTGAACACCTGATAAACTGTTTTTAATCATAGTATTATGAAAACAAGGATTTTATATCTCTTTATCCTGGTGATGAGTTTGGCAAATTTTACTGTTTTTTCTCAATCAAAAGGACAGTCAGAAACTGATTCCACCTTATTGGGATTGCCGGGAGATAACCTGGATCTGTATGCCGTAATGGACCTTTTTCAAAAGTCAAAGACCATCGAGGACTTTGAAAAAGAGTTAAATTCAGAAAAAACCGGAATCAACAACCTGGACCTGAATTTAGATGAAAAAGTTGATTTCATCAAAGTGGAGACCAAGAAAAATGGGGAAGATTTTACATTTGTTCTTATTGTTGATGTCAGTAAAACTGAAAAGCAAGATGTTGCCGTAATTCTGGTATCAAAGGATAAAAACAAAAAGGTAACGATGCAAATTGTGGGCGACAAGGATTTGTATGGAAAAGATTATATTGTGGAACCTAAAACCACTACAACTCCCGCAACTACTCCAAATCCCGCGTATACAGGCACAGATCCTGTAAAAGTGGCTGCACCGGCCACCACCACCACCATCGTAGTTGAACAGACTCCTATTGTACAGTATGTTTATTCACCGGCTTATGTTCCCTATGTTCCGCCGTACTATTACGGATTCTATCCTCCCTATTTTGCAGCATTTACTGTGATGGCAGTTGGAATCTATCGTCATAATAATTACTATCACCATGCGGGAGGGTATGGTTATCATGGCAATACAACAGTAATCCATAATACAAATAATTATAATAATTACAATAATTCCCGGAATTCATCCAATACAGTGAACCACAATAAGGCCAATGGGAATTATAACCGTAATAATGCATCGACGCGTCCTGCAGGTGGTGCATCAGCATCGACACGTCCGGCAGGCGGATCCTCAGCAGGGACGCGCCCCTCCGGTGGAGCATCAGCCTCCACACGTGAATCGGGCGGTGCATCTGCTTCAACCCGTCAATCGGGTGGCGCCTCAGCCTCCACAAGGCAATCAGGTCCTTCGTCATCAAACCGTCAACCGGGCGCCTCTGCATCATCACGGCAATCGGGTCCGTCATCAAGTTCTTACGGTGGTGGAAGCCGCAGTGGCGGAAGTCGCAACAATGCGGGTTATAATGGTGGCGGAGGCGGACGCAGTGGTGGCGGGTACAGCGGCGGCGGCGGTCGCGGAGGCGGTGGTGGTGGCCGCGGTGGAAGAAGGTAGTAAATGAATAGATCTGAAATTATTCTTCTTCAATCGGGCTGGAGTTCGTCATATCTCTCGTGCAGACATATTTGCCATTTATTTTTGCAAAAAAGCTGAAATAGTGTCCCTTGTATAATAGTGTCCCAGTCGAATCCACTTGTTTGAACTCTCCGATTTCAGCTACATTATTCCCATCATCTGTCACATATATTTCAATTGTTTTAAAGGAGAGTTTAGCACCAGCAGGATAATTCAATAATTCATTCATTATATGCTGATGAATTGCAGCTTTGCCAATAATCGGTTTTTCTCCTGAGAAGTAACTAATGGCACTATCGGCATAATAGGTAAGAGAATCTAAATTCCTGCTGTTGTAAGCTGATGCAAACTGATTTTCAATTGCTTGAATTTCAGCTTTGATTTCCTCCTTGTTGATTTTTTTTTCTTCCTGTGGCCGGTTGCAGGCGATAGAGCATGCCAGGAAAACTCCTAATAATGCTCCTGATAAAATCTTGTTTTTCATATTGATATAATTTTCATCGGTTTTTGTGTTCATCATGTTGCAATGTTACAGTATTGTTTCCAATAAACCAAATGTAATGACCATTTTATATGACGGATTGTCAGGCAAATCAGGAACTATTTAATATCCTTCTGCATTTTAAGTTTGCATTTTACATCGACGCCAATGATGAGGAAAATACTCCGTAATCAGTATTGTGAATTTTGCTGATGTCTGTAATTTTGGCTTGTTTTGCAGGCTGAATATAGTTATCTTTAACCCCTCGCTGAATTTGCTTCCTTTATGATAATATCCGGTAAATCCTTTGCAGCCATAGTGATTCTCACCCTCGGGTTGAGTATTTGTTTTTCGGGTTTGTTATCCGGTCAGGAGACCGATAGCGCAAATCCCGAGTCAGACGTTAAACCAAAGCTCGCCAAGGTTAAGTTAGATGGCAACGGGCTGTTTTACGTCAAGGGTTCGGCATCCTTCTCTTCCGAGGAAAGGGCTGCCACGATCAGCCGGCGCATTGTAAAAGTAGCCTCCGATAGCTCCATCCCTGTAGATTCTTTGAAAATTATTTCCGGGGACGATCATTTGAAGCTGGTTGCCGGGAAGGAGTTTATCATGGTGATTACCAGGGAAGATGCTGAGGCAGAACGGATCAACCAGGTCATCCTGTCGCAATGGATACAAAAAAAAGTCAGAGTTGCCATTATCAATTACCGGCATGAACGAAGCGGACCGGTGCTGCTAAAAAAATCACTGTACGCCGTTGGATTTGCCATCCTGTTTCCCGCAGGCATGTTTGTGCTGCTTTGGCTGTTAAGGCGGCTGAACAGAGGCCTTA
>CAZPWZ010000102.1:0-7544 GCA_964590675.1 uncultured Draconibacterium sp. | reverse complement strand
TAATTGTTCTTTACGATCATTAAATAATCGCCGCATGATATTTCCTCCTCGAGAAAAAGGATCCGGTGCCTGATCTCGCGGTTATAGATATTTGCCCGCTTATTCGAACGGCATATAACGACGTTGTTCTCCTTTTGTGAACCTGAATAGGCGTGGTTTAACGCCTCCTCCAGGTCCTGGCCGTTCAGCCTGGTAACATCCTTGTAACCATCGATGGTAAACATCGGGAATGCCAGTTTTTTCTCCTGGAGATGCTGCCGGACCTTCGTTGCATTGACCAATATGCCTGATTTTTTTGCCTGCCTCACCACCTCCGTCAGTTCGAATGTGTCGATGCTTAGGTTGTAGGCCCGTGTCAGGAATTCATGATCAAGCGCAGGGCTGTGATCCAATCCAACAGGTGGAAGCTGTGCCGCATCGCCAATGAACAGCATCCGGCAGTTTTCACCGCTGTAGACAAACTGGAACAGGTCATCAAGCAGGTTGCGGGTCGAAAACAGGGCGCCCTCGGCCGACATGGTGTGCTGGATCATGGAGGCTTCATCGACAATGAACAGGGTATGCTTGTGATAGTTGACCTGGAGCTTCAGGTCGATCAACCCATCCTTGTTGGTGCGTGCAAGATAAATTTTCCGGTGGATGGTATTGGCCGATTTTTTTGTATAGCTGGCAAGGACCTTCGCAGCGCGCCCGGTTGGAGCCAGCAGCACGGTTTTCTTGCCAATTTGCGGAAGCACATCGGCCAAGGCTTTAACAACGGTGGTTTTGCCGGTTCCTGCATACCCGCGGAGAATGAACAGGGCATTTTGCTGCTTCCACGAAAGGGTCAGGAATACCGCCAGCTCTCCAAGCAATTTATCCTGTCCTTCAGTAGGCTCATATGGGAACTCCTTGCGGAGCATGCCAATGACTTTGCTCAGATCCATCACAACCCCCTACTCATACCGAAGCGATTCGATCGGATCGAGGTTTGCTGCTTTCTGGGCAGGAATGATCCCGCTGATGAGTGCCACTGCAAAACAAAGAAGCACCCCAGTCACAATCCATATCCAGGGAACAATAAATGGACTGCCAATAACAAGGGACATGATATTGCCCACCATGATACCCAGGAAAATCCCCAGTAACCCTCCAATCTGACCAATAACGATGGATTCCACGAGAAACTGGTTGCGGATCACGCGTTTGGTGGCCCCGATGGCTTTGCGGATCCCGATTTCACGCGTACGTTCAGTGACTGAGACCAGCATGATGTTCATCAATCCGATGGCGGCGCCCAGCAATGTAATAAAACCAATGAGCGTTGCAGCCATGGTGACATATTTGATATTCTCTATCAGCATCTTGGCGATGTTGTCACTTTTTGTAATCTCAAAAGTATCTTCAATCCCTACGGGTACTTTGCGGATGCTGCGTAAAACGGCCGTCGCTTCTCCCGAGGCGGCATCAACCATCTCAGGCCGAATAGCCATGACATTGATGGTGAACGACATGTTTGGACGGGAGAAAGCTGTCCGCACATTCGTCACCGGGATAAAACAGGTCAGATCCCCGCTGAAGCCCATGCTGGATCCTTTGGATTTAAGCACCCCTATTACCTTGTACTTTCCGGGACCAATGGAGATGATCTTCCCGATGGGATCCTCCTTGCTTTTAAAGAGGTCTTTAATTAATCCCGACCCAAGGATGACACAGCTGGATCCATATTCCACTTCATGGGGCGTAAAATTCCTGCCATTTTCGACTTCATCCCCGGAGGTGATCAGGTAATGCTCATCAGCACCTATAACCCTGACATTCGGATTGGTCTTGTTATTTTCATATTTCAGCGTGGCAATACCGGTGGCACGGGTAAACACAGATGTATAAGCAGGAAAATCAAATCTTTCCTTGAACTCCCTGGCCTGGCTGAAAGTAATCGGCTCATACCGTTTCTCCTTATGGTCATTGTTTCCCATGTGAATGTTCATCGACCTGTTCCTGATGGTGAGGGTGTTTGACCCCATCATCGAAAAATTCTGGGTCAGGTAGTACTTGATCGAGTCTGTGGCAGTAAGGATCCCAACCAATGCCATGATCCCGAAAGAAATGATCAGGATGGTAAGAATGGTACGCAACAAATGGCTCCGGATGGAGGTCAGCGATATGTTGATATTTTCAAGGACCAGGGTATTTTTCATAGCAATTACTTTAATGTTTTTTCCCGAATGCCAGGTCGCCGGCATCGCCTAAGCCCGGAACAATGTATGACTGGGCGGTCATTTCATCATCAATGGCGCCAACCCAGATGGTGACGTCCTGCTTCGGGACATGTTTCTTGACGTGTTCAATCCCTTCGGCACTGGCAACAGCCGTGGCGATATGGGTATGTTTAGGTTTACCATGCGAGATAAGCTCCCGGTAGGCCAGTACCATCGATGCGCCGGAAGCAAGCATGGTATCACTCAGGATCACAACCTTATCTTCGATTTGGCCCACCGATGCATACTCGATGCTGATGGAGAAGGTGCCATCCTTGTGATGCCGGCGAAAGGCCGAAATGAAGGCATTTTCCGATTTATCGAAAAAATTCAGCAACCCCTGGTGAAAAGGCAGCCCGGCCCGCAAGATGGTCGCAAGCACCGGATAATCAACCAACACAGGGACACTGGCTATCCCCAATGGGGTGATCACCTCCCTTGCTTCATAATTCAATCCCTTGCTTATCTCATAGGCGAAAAGTCCGCCAAGGCGCTCAAGGTTCCGGCGGAATCTTAAACTGTCCTTTTGTATTTCGGCATCCCTGATCTCTGAGAGATATTGATTCAGTATCGAATTCCCCGTTGATAATACATTCACCATAGTTCTGATTTTAATGTTAGATTTTCACAAAAATAGGGATTTTTATAATTGTCTTATTTTACGGGCGAAATATAGCGCCCTCTCCGCTATTTTTGGCAGCCGGTTTATCCTGAGCGCCGAATAGGTAACTTCCTTCGCCCCAAAACTCTTGTAAAACCTTCCAAGGTTTGGATCATTTCCTCCTTCAAAATCAAGTATCAGTGGCCTTTGTGCATGTTCATGGATAAACCGGTCGATCAGTAAAAACATGGCCCCGTTCTCACGCGCTTCGGGCGATGATGCAGCAAATAAAAAATAAACCCGGTGTTCATCAAACAGAAAGAATGAAGCAGCCGAGAGAACCCCTGCATTTGAATAAGCGCCCCTGATATAGCCGGTTTTTCTTTCAATGCACCGGTTTATGATTTTGCGGATCGTCTCGTAGTGAGTGTGCCTGAGCTTGCCCTCCTGTTTGCCAAAGTTTTCGCGAAAAAGGAATATAAGATCTTCTGTTCCGGCAACACTGCCGGGCTTTACCTCCTGGTCCGTCGCCTTCCGGATATTTCTCCTGGTATTTTGAGCGTAGGCGGCTGCCAGCGCTTCATAGGATGACGAGAGATCCAGTTCATGATTTATTCTTGTACTTGCCACTCCATCTTCAGGGAGATGCACATTCTGCGTATTGAGATGGATCTCAACAAAACTGAACTTTGCTGGAATGGCCCCGATAAACTCAGTCACATGCATCCCGGTAACGGGTTCAGGCGAAAACAGGCCAAGCTGCTGGGTGAAAAATGGCTGGTACATATAGCTGATGCCCATTTTCCGGTTACCAGTCAGTGGGAATACCCGGGTATAATCATCGGCCAGCAGGGCCTCCCATCCGGGACACACAAGGTCGAGATACCACGAAAAAGCATAGATCCTGCAGTTGCACGACTTTGCAATGCATGCATCCCAGCGATCCTTATCTATCGCGCTATGTTTCAGATATTGTATCATTGTACCCTTCAGGCAGAAGCCATCCTGACCATTTCTTCATAAATCCCGCGCATCCCCTTCCATCGTCCCGTTTCACCCAGACTCTCATTATGCCAGAGACTAACAAACTCTCCATTCACCGATTTAATTGTCCTGATAATGCCACTGATGGTTTGAATGCATTCATTGTTGCTTAGACGAAGATAATCCTTCATCGTTACATCCATGATCGAAACAGGGTGCACCACCAATGAAGTGGCTGAATTTGAGGTCAGGTCGAAGAAATCGAATGGCATGGCAATCCCGGCGCGGAATCCCGGATGAGATGCAAAACCCATGGAATAGTCATCACTGATGCCGAGCCGGATGAGCGACTGGTAAGTGCGGGGCATCGACAGGTGAAGGAAATGCTGCCGGCTGATGGTAACATCTCGGTCAAGCACCTTTGATAAACCCGAAAACTCTGACCTAAGCGTGTTGAAACTCTGGCCGGAGGCCATCGAGGGATGGATCCCAACGCCATGATTCAGGTCAAGATCACGCAGGAGGGCATGAAATGAGGGTGCGGTGACCTTGACATTATTGTCATCCCCACCGTAATCGGCAAATAAAACAAAATAAAGCGGGTTTTCAGGTGAACCTTCATGCACCTTCCTGATGAAGTTATAATTATCATAGGGATCGGCTGCCGTTCCGCGTAAAACCTGTATTCTAAGCATGATCTCCTGTAAATGCCCTGAAAGGAAATCCCTGCCAATCCCCCCCAGGGTCCTGGTCAGGTTGCGTTCACGGTAACAAAATGCATGATCAATATCGATCGTCGGAACGTAACGGTATGCCTGAGAACGGAATGTCATCCCGGGATAACGTTGCTGCAGCTTTCTGGCCAGGATGTCAGCCCAAAAATGTAATACGGGTTTATCCAGGAAAGCTCCCTTCCATGCCAGGCTTTCCGTCGCAAGGAACCGGCCGTGTTTATCCGTGTGATGCGGAAGGTACTCTTCATAGCGGGTCACCATGTAAAATGCTGCAGCCAATGGATCGAAAGTGAGGTCGGCCAGGGAATTCATGTGGCCAAACAGGATCGGGACGCCATCAATGTAGGTCACATTCACCTCCTGGCGGGAAATACCATCCTCACCCAGCAGGCCATGGGATGCGATAAAAATCCCATCTGCCGCGGGCTCGGAGGCATAACAAAGTTTCGGGCCCGCATAGCTTCTGAATTCGTCCCCGGATGTGGTAATCTGAACCTCAATCCCCAGCATATCCCTGATAAGCAACCCTGTAATAAAGGTCAAACGGGTGGGGACAGCGGATGCAAGGATTAGCAGCATGCGGAACAGGGTTGGTACTTGCAGCCAAGTTACACAAAAAACAAAAACTTTCGTACTTTTGAATGATATTTAGGAAACGACCAGAGACGTATATGGAGAATTTTATTGTATCGGCACGAAAATACCGTCCTCAGACTTTTGATACCGTGGTTGGCCAGAAGTCGATCACGAATACCCTGAAAAATGCAATCCGGAACAACCAGCTGGCGCAGGCATTTTTATTTTGCGGACCCAGGGGTGTCGGAAAAACGACCTGCGCGCGCATTCTTGCGAAAACAATCAACTGCGAACACCTCTCCCCGAACGTTGAAGCCTGCGATCAATGTCCATCCTGCGTATCCTTTAATGAAAATGCATCGTTCAACATCTACGAACTCGATGGTGCCTCCAACAATTCGGTTGATGACATCCGCACACTGGTCGACCAGGTCCGTATCCCGCCTCAAATGGGCAGGTACAAAGTATACATCATCGATGAAGTCCACATGCTGTCGGCTTCCGCATTCAATGCGTTTCTGAAAACCCTGGAAGAGCCCCCTGCCTACGCCAAATTCATCCTGGCCACAACCGAAAAGCACAAGATCCTGCCTACCATCCTTTCACGGTGCCAGATCTTTGATTTTAAAAGGATCACCGTCGATGACATTGCCGGGCACCTTAATCATGTGGCAGAACTTGAAAATATTGAGGCTGAGGTCAATGCGCTGCATGTTATCGCCCAGAAAGCCGACGGGGCCATGCGTGACGCCCTCTCGATTTTTGATCAGCTGGTAAGCTTTGCAGGAAATAAGCTTACCTATGATACGGTTCTGGAAAATCTGAACGTGCTGGATTATGAGTACTTTTTTAAAATTACGGACCAGATCCTTGCTGGCAATATTCCGGGGACACTGCTCACGATCAACGATATCATCGATAAGGGATTCGAGGGACAGCATTTTATTATCGGATTCGGGGAGCATTTGCGCAACGTGCTGGTTTGCAAGGATGCGGCTACGGCCAAATTACTGGAGACCGCCCCTTCCATCCGGGATCATTATGTTGAACAGGCAGGCCGCTGTTCCGTCGGGTTTCTCCTTAGGGTCCTTGATATCAACAACCGTTGCGACCTCAATTACAAGACAAGCAACAACAAAAGGCTCCATCTCGAGCTTTCCCTGATGCAGATGTGCGCTACTGTTTTACAGCCTGAAAACAATTTGCAATCCCAGTCAAAACCAGTTATCCCTCCACCGCCAAAATCCGTTCTACCGGCGGCTGTCGTTCCTAAAGATATTCCCGCTTCGCATCCCCCGGCGCAGGCAAGCCAGCCGCAAACAAAAGAACCCATGGAGGCTGTTTCCGCAGCAACAGACCATGAATCATCTGCGGCTCACACTCTACCCGCACCGAAAAAGGCGGTTGAAACAATCAAAATGCGGGATATCCAGCATGAATTTACCAGCGCCACCTCGATCAAGAAGCCTCAGCCCAAATCAGGATCAAATCCACTGAACCCGGATGAGGATCAGTCACGGTATGCGGCTGATACTCCCTTTACGCAGGCAGAGCTGACCCTCTGCTGGGATGAATTCGCCGAAAAGCTCAAAGTTGAATCACCCCACCTGTATTCGACGTTGAAAAGTTCCCGGCCTGAATTAAAACCCGACTGGAACATCGAGTTCACCATCGCCAATGTCGTGCTTGAAGATGAGCTGACATCAAAGAAAACCGAGATGATGGAATTCATCCGCCAGCGGCTGAACAACTATAAAATTCACCTTACCACGCGTATTGCAGATAATCTGAAAACGACCAGGCCATATACCGAAAAGGAAAAATTCGACATGCTCGCCGGGAAAAATCCGGCCTTGCGCACACTCCGGGAGGAACTTGATCTCGAAATTGAATATTAATCCGATCAGATTCATCCTGGCCTTCGAATAAAAAAATCACGCCGTAAAAAAGTTGTACCATGGTCTATTGTATCGGGGAGACGGTTTTGGACATCATTTTCCGGGATGGACAACCCGTTGCTGCAAAACCAGGCGGATCGATGCTGAATACTGCTGTATCGCTGGGACGGGCAGGAATTACTGCAGAATATATCAGTGATTTCGGCATGGACATCCCCGGCGATATCATTCATGATTTTCTCACCGAAAACAATGTTTTGTTAAACTATTCAGCCCGTTATCGTGAAGGGAAGACTGCTTTAGCCCTGGCATTCCTCAATGAGAACCAGGATGCTGAATATTCCTTCTACAAAATATTTCCCGGTGACAGGCTGAATATTTCGTTTCCGGTTGTCCGGCAGGATGATATCGTACTCTTTGGATCATTTTATGCACTTACAGCCGCTGTCCGGAACAAGCTGCTGGCATTCATCCGCGAGCACGGCACCGTGCATCCGCGTGATGTCGACGC
>CAZPWZ010000101.1:0-7588 GCA_964590675.1 uncultured Draconibacterium sp. | reverse complement strand
ATTGGTCATTGGTCATTGGTCATTGGTCATTGGTCATTGGTCATTGGTCATTGGTCATTGGTTATATCGGCATTCCAAATCCAAAATAGAACCCATTGGTCCAAATCGAAGTAAAGGCATATTCGAAGCGGATCACCAGGTCGTAATAGGTGACAAAATCAATCCCCAATCCCCAGCTGAACAGAAATTTATTGTTGTACGGATTATTGGTGGTGAATTTGTTGACTACATAGCCGGCATCGGCAAAGGCATTCAGGTAGAAGGCGTATTGAAGGGCCTTGAACTTGTTTTTCTCCTGTCCCTCTTTGACTTTCTTTAAGGATGGTTTGATCAGTTCATACTTGATATTATTCCTGGTATAATAGATCTGGTCCCCTTTGAGTGTATACAGGTCGAAACCACGGATAAAATCCTTTCCCTGGGTCATATTCAACTGGTAATAATAGGGGGCGTTTTCACCGGCGGAATTCTCTGCCTTCACCATTTCCGCCACGTACCATTTCCTTCCGATGGTCTGGTAAAAATGGAAATCAATTCCGTAATAAAATAGGTTGATATCCTTTGAAACCAGTCCCAGTCCGACCTTGTTGATGAAGACCCGGAGCATGTTCCCTTTCAGCGCGTAGGAGTGACTGTTGCGCGAATCGTAATAATAATCGGCCTAGAGACTGAGGGAGGTATTCGATTTTTTATTTCCGGAGAGATAATTGGAATCCAGTTTAAACATGGAGTCGGATATTTGAATATACTCTCCGGTCAGCTTCACCGTACCGTAACTGTACAGGCCAGGGCGCAGGGTAAGCTTTGCTGCGATCTTCACATCCTGCGAACTGTTGGGTGCATAGAGCATCTGCCGTTTGTTTTCGACCGACGCGTATTCCACGGTATAGAGGTTTGAATAACCTGCCGTCATCGTGAGGCCGACTTTTTCACCTTTACCGACCCAGGGAATCTTGTATCCGAGGGCGATTGCCCATGACTTGCCGAAGTAGGCAATCAGGGAGGTCTGGTGGCTCAGCCCGAAAAGGTTGTTGTGGCTGAAAAACAAGCCCATGCTGAGATCCGACCATTGCGGATCGCGCAACCACTCGTTAAAGTTGGGGGCATTCAGTTTGGCGACGGGGAATAGCCACCAGTAGTGACGCTCAGTTACGTCAATCACCAGGTTATACTTGTTATCCAGGATCTTTTTAAGAGAAAGGTCGACGGTAAGGAACAACTTGGTATTGATCAGGTTTTCGCGGCTGTAATTCATCCTCAGCCTCAGCTCGCTTGAATCGCCGGGATAAAAATGCCGTTCTGAAATGCTGACCTTTTTCTCCTTTTGAAATGTCGCAAGACTGTCGCCGATCTTAAAATCGAGTTCCCGTTCAAGGATATTGGACCTGGTCAGTTTATTGCCGATGATCTCAACTCCGGTAATCCTGATGTACGGGCTATCCAGCGTATCAGGTACACGTATGGACCCGTTTTTATTTTGTGCCAGCGTTGCGAAGGGCAGGAAGATCAAAATTAAAACAAGTGACCTCAATAGATTTTTCATCCAACCTTTTTAGGAGTAAGCCAAATCACCACCCTGACCGGGTCAGAACGGATTGAATCATATTATTTCTGATCAAATTTGATCAGATTCTGTGCCTTCCAGTCACTGTAAATTTTCTGAGCCATGGAATGGGCTACCTGGTCGATATACTCAGGGTCGGTAACCGTTAATTCACCTGTCCAGGCAGCATCGGGTGAGCCTTTTACATATAATTTGGCCGAAAGGTTGATTGTTGTTGAGGTGGTCCAGTATCCCCCGGTGGTAGCTACCGTACCGCCATAATAACCGCCGGCATAACCGCCGTAATAACCGCCCCAGTATCCGCCGCCCCAGTATCCGCCGTAACCGCCGTAACCGCCGGTATAGTATGTTGTGGGTGGAACATAGCTCTCCGTTTTATCCATTCCCTGGTAGGTGAACAGCAGGATGGCATCAACGCCGAGGCTGTCGCAACGGTGTTTGATTTCATCGATAGGATATTTGACCGTTGGATTCAGGAAGGCAAGAGATCCGATGGCTTTGAGTCCATTCCCTGTAAATACTCCTACCATCGATTGTTCAAAAGGCTTCATGAACTCGATTTTTTCAAATAACGGCATGACCGCCACCTTGGATACCTGCTTGCTGATGTCAGGATTTTTCCAAGTAGTCAGGGTAACAGGCGCTTCACAGGATGTGAGTACAAATGCGCTTACAGTGATCAACACTGCGGAAAATAGTTTATTCATTGTCAAAGTTGATTTATAATTGTTACAGCTTATTCAAAAATAATACAAACAAATCGTTTCTCTCATTTTTGTCAAAAAAGCCCGGCAACAATAACGATTGCCGGGCTTGACAAACTGGATGAGTGAGATTACCTTATGATCATGGCAATGCCGACTTTCAGGTTCAGCATCTGCAGGTCTTCGGATGTTTTCTGATACAATTCAATCTTGTTCGTGGTCCATTTGTAATTGAAAGCCACCAATGCACCCCAGCTGGAATAGGCTCCGAATTTTGCCAGGATCCCGATTTCAGGTGTGAGGGAGAAATCCCAACGGGTTTTGTAGATGTCATATTCCTGGATCATCAGGTGATGCTCCATATAGTCGCCGCCGATGCCAAGACTGACATAGGGTGAAATCAATTTTTCCGGCATCAGGTGATAACCTATCACAGCCTGGAAGGGAACCATCCATGTAAACCTGTAATTCTCTGCATTGAGGGCTATTCCTTTATCGGGGATGGTGTAGGTTTCATTATCATAGATTTTTGCCACCCGCTGCCAGCTGATGTTCCATCCCACTGTTATACTTTTCTTAACGGTGTAACGGCCGCCGAGATCAAATCCGGCAGGGCTGGGCTGGCTTACCCAGTCGTTGAAGTCTCCCATGGGGAAAGTGGTGTTCCAGGAAAATGTATAGTATGAGGAAGGCTGGAATCCGATTGCTGCTGGTTTATCCTGTGCCTGTATCATACCCAGCGTCAGGAATACCAATATGATGATTGAAAATATCTTTTTCATTTCATTAATTTTTTAATGTTATTAATTTGCAGTTGTTACTAACTGAGGCGTCTGGATAAAAGCCTGGTCGACCCTGCCAACAATTTCAGAGGTTGTGTGGTAACCCGTGAGAAGTCCACGGATAAAGGCATTCCAGCGGATGGAAACTTTCCCGGTGATCGGATCGGCATTTTTCAGGTCCAGTAATTCAATATTGGCCATGCCAGTCGTGTAGGAGGAATAATAGACCGGGTAATAAGGATAATACGGGTAATAATATCCCCATCCCCAGTAGTCGTAGTAATAGGTATACACGGTGGTGTTCTGGAAATACAATACCTGGATTGCAAGGTCGGGCTTTTCAGTGGCTGCTACCTTAAGAAAACCCCGGGCCTGCATGTTCTTGTCAATATCTGCAAGTGCTGCAACAGCGGTTTCACCTGTCATGGCTACCGTGTCTTTATCGGTGACCTTCATGACATTGTTCGCCAGGGAGTACGTATGGTACTGGTTAAAATCAACCTTGGTGTCGTACTGGGTGAGCACAGCAAGATCCTCCAGCAACCGTTCTGATTCGGGTGGGTACTTGGTACAGGACATGGTAAAAATAAGCCCTATTCCCAGGATTAAAAATGTAAGTTTTGCTTTCATAATTTTTAAATTAATGGTTATTTGTTAATTGATTTACGATATCATTGTCTGTATAATGTTTTTCAGAAATTGAACTGGATTCCGAACTGGATGCCTGCATTACTGAAGGGTAATGATGTCCGGAGCGCTTTGTCGGGGCTGGTATCCGGAATTTCCTCGTCGGGCCTTACATTGCTGTAATATTCAGTCTTGGTTTGTTTCACGGTTAGGGTAGAAAGCTGGTCAACGCCATTTTTCTCGTAAAACACTACTTCGCTGTATTTTGGGGAGTAGTTGATGCTGCTGAAATTACATTCAGCATAAAGGGAGACCACTGGATTTAGTGTCCATGACACGCCGAGCGCAGCATTCAGCCCGGCAGCAACGCCACCGTAAAAATGCCTCACCGCCTCTATTTCATCGGGCGGGTTCATGCTTGCGTTTGTCAATTCTGCCGTCGCGTTGACCACCGGGCGGATCCCAAGGATGAAGCCGATGCGTGCATAGGGATCGATGTCTTTAAATCCGGGTCGCAGCACGATGGCAGGCAGGAGCGATAACATATTCCCTTTCACCCTGGCCTCCAAAGCGGATCCACCGGGAATTTTCATGACTGAATCGGCAATTTTTGGAAGACCCATGAACTGACTGATGCCAAATTCAAAACTAAGGTACTTCGACTGGTTAAAACCAAAAGCGGCAACGCCGGTGAATCCACGTCCGAACCCGACAGGTACCACTGTTACCTGTCGCCCCGAGCTGGAATTGGAATAGCTGTAGAGCAAATCGAGGTTGGATGAGATCCCGCCGGAAACTCCAACTCCGAGGCGCGTGTAAAAATTCTGCGCCTGAATGAGGCTTCCAAGGGAGAGTAGAAAAATTAAAACCAGTAATTGTTTTTTCATTTGTTGAAATTTAATTTTTAGTAAGACAATCAAATGGAACATCCATATGGATAAATGCGTTTTGCACGGACAAAGATAACAATGAATTTAAAATATTATCATTTATAGACCGCAAAAATAATCATGATGGGTTAATAAATCTAATATTTGGACTACTCATCAATAAGTATTTTGAAAAAACCGCATGATTGGATTTTGAAGTTGGTTGAAATACTTTATTTTTGCCACGTAACTAAAAATTAAATCATGAAAAAATTATTCCTTCTCTTATTCTTACTGATAACCGTTCAGGCGTTCGTTCAATCGCAAACGGTAGAGATAACTCCCTTCGGCGGATATGTTTTTCCTGCCAGGTGGAATGCTGCGAATGGCAGCCTTTATTTTGACGGCAATGCCATGTATGGCGGTTCCATCAGTCTCGGGGTAAGCCGGGTCATGGATGTTGATTTTACATATACCAGGATCGATACGAAGGTAACAGCCGAATCATACGGATATGGCGCCTTTAATGAGGTCGGCGTGAGCGAAAATTTTTATATGCTGGGATTCACCAAGAATTTCAGGATTAACGAAAAGGTCTCCCCGTTTATAGGATTTAACCTGGGTGGGGTTTACATGTCGCCAACAGAATCAGGGTATTACGATTACTGGTTTTTTGCCATGGGTGCCGATGCCGGCGTCAAGGTTTATTTTAGCAAACATGTGGGTTTTATGGCTCAAATGCAGCTCAATATGCCTGTTCAGTACGGAGGATTTACCTTTTATTACGGAGGTGCCAGTGTCTATGTTAATTCGACACTCCTTGATTTCGGATTCACAGGGGGGCTTGTTTTCCGGCTTGGCCAGGTAAACTAGTTACCTGAATTGGCGGGATCAGATGAAACGATTTACAAGGTTATCTATCCGGCCATTAGTGGCCATTGGTCATGCTGGTTTTGTTATCCTGGTACTGATCTCGGTTTTGCCTTCCTCCTTGCTTTACGCACAAAAGGATGTAAAATCCTTTAAACAGGACGATGTTTTCAGCATTTTTGTTAAGAAGGAGAACCGTGCCAAACGGGACAGCATCACCTTCAAACCTGTTGAGATCAGGAAGCCCTATTTTGCTACAACTCCCTTTGTAGGCTATAATCCTGCATATGGTTTTCTTATCGGAGTAGGGACGACCATGGCAATAAATCTTGGCAATCCGGAAACCACCCCGGTTTCTTCGGTTTGCGCTGCCATTAATATCACTACCGCGGCGCAGACAATTATTACAGTCAGAAGCAATATCATTACAGATGGTTCCCGCTATATTCTGCGCGGCGACTGGCGGTATCTTATTTTTTCCCAGCCTACCTACGGCCTGGGAACCGGGATCAAGATGCACACCAACCGTGGAATTATTTTCAATGACGGTGGCTCAACAGCTTCACTTCCCCCTGATGCACAGCCGCTCAATTATGATTATATCAGGCTTTATGAAACCTTTTATTTCAGAGTCTCTAAAAAGTGGTACATCGGACTAGGTTATTGTCTCGATGCCTATTCGAACATCGTCGACTATAATTTAAACCTGGACACGGTTCCCCCGCAGGATTCCACAAGTCATTATCTTTACAGCACCGCATACGGCTTTAATCCCGAAAAATATACCATGTCGGGAATAAGCCTTGAAGTGCTTCTCGACAGCCGCGATAATTCCATCCGCCCGACGAAGGGATACCTGGCAAATATCGCCATCCGCCCGAATTTTACTTTCCTGGGCAGCACGAAAAACAGTGTCATGCTCAATACTGAATTCAGAACCTACATCAGCCTCTCAAAACGCCGTCCTGATCACCTGATCGGTTTCTGGTACCTCGGTCAGTTCAATGAGGCTGGTAAAGTTCCCTACCTCGGATTGCCTGCACTATGCTGGGATATGTACAACCGGGCAGGAAGGGGTTACATCCAGGGAAGTATAAGGGGGGTGAATTTTGTTTACGGTGAGTCGGAGTACAGGTTCCCTATCAGTCCCTATTCAGGAATCCTGAGTGGGGTAGCTTTTATCAATGTGACAACGGCAAGTTCCGATGATGGAACCCGGAAGCTTTTTCAGTATTTTGATCCTGCAGCGGGCGTCGGATTAAGGATCATGTTCAGCAGGAAGACCCTTTCGAACCTCTGCATCGATTTTGGATTCGGCGCCGATGGAACAAAAGGAATTTTTTTTAATCTGAACGAGACTTTTTAGAATAACCGGGAATGCCGGTTTTAAGTGTCAAAAAAAAAACGGCCGCTTGCACAGCAGCCGTTTTTTTTATACCATCAGTTTGTGAAGATGCATTTACGCGAATTATTTTGCATTGGAAACAAAGGGAACCTCATCCAGTATTTTCATCCGGATTGCTGAAAGAATATAGCTTTCGATCTGGTAAAACTGGGTAGCAACAAGACCATCGGAGATGGCTTTCACCTTCCCGTAATAGGTTGTAATGAGGCCATCGGTCTTCTTTTGGAGTTCGATAACCTTCTTTGTCCATACATCAGCCTGTTCAGGGGTCATGGTAAGATACTGGTCGGCATATTGTTTCAATAATTCGATACGCTCTTTGCCGAGGTTTTTCCGTTGTGTTTCATATTCGTCGTAAATTTTCCAGAAGGCGTCTTTCTGTGCATCGGAAGGCTTGACAAAATTGGCAACAACCTGTTTCTTTTCCATACCTAACGCAGCCTGCAACAGATCTACCTCCTCTTTGTTTGATTGGGCCCAGGCAAAGGTTGCCATGAACAATGCTGCAACGATTAAAATTGATTTTCTCATGGTAAATTGATTTTTTGGTTAATGATATACTGTTTAACTGGGTGCAAATTTATAATTTTTTCGCGACATCCCGCGCCTCCTTTAAGTTGACTGCAACCTAAGAAAAGATGTAAAATCATTTTTCAGGTTTCTTGTTTTCTCCGAAATTGAATGAGAATCCAAGGTAAATGACGATCGAATTATACATCAGGGTCATGTTGTCGACCCGGTTACCCTGCAGTGCTTTTTGCTCGGTA
>CAZPWZ010000100.1:964-7649 GCA_964590675.1 uncultured Draconibacterium sp. | reverse complement strand
TGCATCTTTTGGTACCAGGCCTGAGGTTCAAAACTTCCCTCCGGATTTTACTCCTATTGCGAAGCTTGCTGCCCGGGGCCTGATTGTCACTGCGCCCGGGAACAACGTCGATTTTATTTCCCGGTTTTTTGGGCCTCAGTCGGGGGTTCCTGAGGATCCGGTTACCGGATCCGCACATACAACCCTTACCCCTTACTGGGCTGAGAGGCTTGGAAAGACAACGCTCACTGCGCGGCAAATCTCGAAAAGAGGCGGATTCCTTGAATGTCAGAATGCGGGATCCCGTGTATATATCGGTGGTGAGGCCCAGCTGTACTTAACCGGGGAAATTTACCTATGAAGTTTTTAGCCATATCCAAAGAGATGCTGCCGGTTGATTGGGATGCCCTCCGGATTATTCTTGCAGAGGAAGCCAGAGTGCTTCATAACCTCTACCTTGATGGCCTGGTAAGGGAATTTTATTTTACCGATGAAGATGAGGCGGTGCTGATGCTTGAATGCACCTCAAAAGATGCAGCCCGGGAGCTTCTGCAGCAGCTCCCGCTTGTTCAGCAGGGATTTATTGGGTTCGAAGTGATGGAATTAAAGCCGTATACCGGGTTTTCCAGGTTATTTTGAAACAGGTTATTTTTCAGATGATCAATAACGATTGTGCATGCTTCCGGTGCTCATCACCGCCCTTGACTTTCTTCCATCAAGTTACATTAACCAATATAAAACCTTCCTTGGGTGAAGCCATCTGGCAAACGCCTGAGGGAGCATTCACCTATGGCAGGTCCGGTATTGACGAAATTGAATACAACCTGGGTGAATTCCGTTGATCAATCAAAAATATCAGATTTCTCTATTCCCTTTATTGAATTTTTGCGGTTGTATAAGAAAATTATAAAATGGAGAATCAACCCGATGCCCCAGAAAATGGCTGTTAAATGAACGGTTTTCACATGTTCAAAGTGTGACTGAAAACCAAACAGGAACCACAGTTCTGCGATTAAATTAGAAATAATATAGGTAATCAGGTGAAACTTGAAGCCGATATCGTATAGTGGAAGTGAATCATTATCTTTTTTTCCAAAATACCATCCGGCAACAAATACTGAAATGGCAAAGGCGGCGGCAATAAGCCAGACCCAGGTAAACTCCATGTTTTTCAGCAATGTACTTAATCCAAAATGAAAAACAATGAGAAGAGCCGCAAGCACCGTTGCGAACTTCAGCTGATTTGATGTAAATAGTTTCATAATTGTTCCTCCGGGTTTAAGAGATTTTTAATTTTTTCATTGAAAAATAAACTGATATTTCTGTTTATAAACTGAGTCAACAGGGTTTGGCCTAAATCAGTTAGAAAATAGTATTTCCGCTCGGGACCCTTGTTCCCTTTTCCTGTTTTAAAATCGACCACCCCCAGATGTTGAAATTTACGCAGTGTCCGGTACAAACTTTGCTCCTCGCAACTCATGGTTTGTTTCGACTGTTCTTCCACAAAGGTTTTAATGTCATCCACGTATTTTTCTTCTTCCTTCAAGGCCAGGAATATCCACAGGGTAAGCTGCCCTTTTTTATAGGTTTCCTCCCAGGCAGATAGTAATTCCGTTAATAATTTTTCGTCATTCATGATTTAATCATTAAGTATTAAACAAGAAGTATAGCACAAAGGTAATATAAAAAAAGGTAAAAGCAAGAAAAAAATAAAAAAATATAACCCTGGCTTCTGAAGGGATTAAATAATAAACCATAGAAGGATGAATTTTTGGGAAACCTTCCTGAGTCTGCGGCATTGTATAAACTTTGAAGGCGTCAGGTTTTTGCCATCCATGTGTGTTTTTTCACCTGTCAAACGAATGAAATTTTGAGATGGCTTATGAACCCTGAATTTATTTTCCTTGCAGGCTTTTATGAAATCCCTATTTTTGTCCGCTGATGTTTTTACTGACCGGGCAGTGCCAGCAAATGAAAATGTAAATACACTGTTTAATCCTTTGTTTATGAGTAAAATAGCAAGAACTGTTTTTACAGGACTGGTTTGCACTTTGATCGCTGTTTTGCCTGCTTTCGGGTTTGCCCAGGTAAAATCTGGTAAAAGCGCGGAACCATTTAATTTCGTGTTCCTGACAGATATTCACCTCACAACTGAGCGGAATGCACAACCTGGTTTCAGGCAGGCCATAGATACGATCAATGCATTGAAACCCGCTTTCGTGATAACCGGCGGCGACCTGATCATGGACGCCATGGAGCAGAGATACAGCAAGGCTGACTCGTTGTATAAACTCTACGAAACTGCGATCGGTGCCTTTGCAATGCCGGTGTATAATACAATGGGGAATCATGAAATTTATGGCATTTATAAAAAAAGCGGCGCTGATCCAATGCACCCGGAATATGGAGAGAAAATGTATGAGAAACGCCTTGGAAAATCATATTACACCTTCAATTACAATGGTTGGAAATTCATGATTCTGAATTCCGTTGAAGATTCCAGGAGGGGGGGCTACATCGGCATGATTGACCCCGGGCAGGTGGAATGGATAAAGGGTGAGCTCAGCAAAACCGATACAAACACCCCGATTGTTCTGAGCACACACATCCCCTTCTTTACGGTTTATAACCAGAAGTATTACGGCAGTACTACGCCAAATGATTCTGCTTCGGTAGTGGTCAATTCAAAAGAGGTGGTTGGCATTTTTAAGAAGCATAACCTGAAACTTGTCCTGCAGGGCCACATGCATGCGGTTGAGGATATATATATCGATGGGATCCATTTCATCACGGGGGGCGCGGTTTCAGCCGGATGGTGGAAGGGCCCTCATTTTGGAAACCAGGAGGGATTTATGCTCCTGCATGTTGCCGGTGATCAGTTTACATGGAAATATGTGGACTATGGATGGGAACCAAAGTCAACAAGAAAATAGCAACTGATAACTTTTAACTGTTCACTGCGAATGCATGAACCTGCCGCCTTCTATCAGCAACGCATAGGTAATTACCAGGTGCAGCAGGATCGGCTGCGGCGGAAACTGCACATCATCCCCTGGTCGCGCCTGGGTTTGTTTGCTTTGGTCATTTCGGGCGTGTTGCTGTTCACAAAAAATGGAGAGATCATTTATATTATTCTTGCCATCGCTTTTTTTGCGGGGTTTTTGACAGCCGGGTTATACGATTTCCGGGTTAAGCGAAAAATCAGGGACCTGGAAATACTGGAAAAAATCAACCTGCTGGAGATTAATGCGATCGGTGGAGATTACACGGCCTTTGATCCGGGCATTGAATTTGCGAACGAGGGTCATCCGTATACCCATGACCTCGATATTTTTGGCCTTGGATCTCTTTTTCAGTATGTCAACAGAACCTCGACCATTTATGGGAAACAGCGACTGGCGGGGTATTTCGATCATGCTTTTCGGTTCAGGAATGACATTGCAGTCAGGCAGCAGGCAGTAAGGGAACTCGCCTCAAAGGTTGAGTTCAGGCAGCAGCTTCAAAGTATTTTTCACGGGAAGATTACCCTGGAGCAGGATCTGGTTGCACTGACGGCCTGGCTTGATGCAGGATTGTCATCATCAGAAGATCAATCCGGTGAAAAGCAAAAAACCGGTGCAAAAAGTAATGGCAAGGCCCATGCTGAGGATCATAACCATTCCTGGCCTTTAATGAAAGCGCTTGTATTCATTGGTCCTTTCATTACATTATCCTGCCTCTTCGCTGCCATCGGCGGGCTGATCCCGCCACAGGCTCCCATTTTTCTGATCCTTCTTCAGCTGCTGGTGGTGTTCGGTTATGGCCGGCAAACCCAGCAGGTTCATCAAACGATTTCATCCCAGGTGGTGATTCTCAGAAAATATGCAGAAGCCCTGTCGCTGATCGAGACGACGGTTTTTACGGAGGAGTTAAACAAGAGGCTGCAGCATGACCTCCTGTATCATGAAACAGAATCTCCCGGCCGGGTAATTAAAAGGTTTTCCAACCTGCTCAAATGGATGGATTCAAATCTGAACATCGTAATTGCTGTGATCCTGAACGGGCTGCTGATGTTCAACATCCACCTGCTGATTGCTGTCGAGGCCTGGCGTATGCAATACCGGGAGATGATCCCTAAATGGTTTGCCATTCTGGCTGAATTTGATGCACTGTCAAGCCTGGCAACACTTTCGTTCAATAATCCTGGTTTTATTTTTCCTGAACAAACATCCGGCGATTACAAACTGGTTGCTGCCGGAATCGGTCACCCGCTCATTCCCAGGGACCGGTGTGTGAAAAATGACTTTGAGATCCACGGATGGAATCAATTCTCCATCATTACAGGTGCCAACATGTCGGGCAAGAGCACCTTCCTAAGAACGATCGGGACCAACTACATCCTGGCCATGATGGGAGCGCCTGTTTTTGCTGAAAAATTCATCTTCTGCCCGGTCGAAATACACAGCAGCATAAGGACCAACGATTCTCTCGTGAAGCGTGAATCTTACTTCTACGCCGAATTAAAGCGGTTGAAGGAGATCATTGATGAACTGGAGCAAGGCCGGCAGAAATTCATCCTGCTTGATGAAATTCTTAAGGGAACGAATTCCTCGGATAAACAAACCGGTTCAATTGCGCTGATCAGGCAATTGCTTAACTACCATGCAGTGGGGCTTTTTGCAACCCACGATCTTGCACTGGGTGAATTGATCAATACCTATCCGGATCATATCACGAACCATTGTTTTGAGATCATGATCGACAAGGACCGGATGGAGATCGATTACAAACTCCGCCCCGGAGTATGTAAAAACCTCAATGCCTCCTACCTTATGAAAAAGATGGGAATACTCTTTGAGTAATTTTTTCCCCGTTTCATCCACTCAAATCGGCTATTCATCGACTTTAATTATCCAGTGTCCAAAAGCTGATTTATTTTTGCCGCGTCTTGTTAAGAGATTCACAAATCGATAAATTTTCCGTTTTCATGAAACCTAAAATCTCAGTTTTTTGTCTGTTGTTTTCAATTATGCCGTTCATCGGGGCAATCGCACAGGTTGCCCCTGTTACGGCTGCCAATGAGGGAACTTCTGTCCGGTCTGTCAGCCTGCATGAGTGCCTGAAACTGTCAGTTGCCAATAGTCCCCGGCTCAAAATCTCCATGCTTGAACAATCCCGTTTACAATATGGATACAAGGAAACCGTGGGCGGCGGATTACCCCATGTGAATTTCTCAGGATCCTGGGATGATTTCCTGCACCTGCCCACATCCCTGATTCCCGGTGAATTTTTCGGACAACCGGGAGAGATGATCCCGGTTCAGTTTGGAACCACCTTCAATCTTTCCGGGGCGCTCGATGCCAGCCAGATGCTTTATAACCAAACCTGGCTGGTGGCCCTTAAAATGGCAAGGCAGATGATGCAGCAGAATGATCTGGCTACCGAGAAAACAGAAATTGAGGTCGTATATGACGTTGCACAGTCCTATTTCCTTGCACAGATCACCAGGCAGCAAATACGGAACATGAACGCGAATCTTGAAAAAATCGGGAAGGCTGAAAAGATAGCGCAAAGCCAATGGGAAAATGGACTTATCAAAAAGGTAGACCTGGACAGGATCGTGGTACAGAAGCTCAACATGATCACCGATATCGACCGGTTAAAGGTGCTATATCAGCAGGAGCTCGCCATGCAAAAATATTTCATGGGGTTGCAGCAGGACCTGGAAATCTCCCTTGAGGATTCAATATCGACGGCTGCACTGATCCCCGGAACTGAAGGGGATCTGAACAAGCACATTGAGATCCGTTTGATCGAAAAGCAGAAGGATCTGGTAAACACAAATATCAGGATGGATCAATCGGCATATTACCCGAATTTCACCCTGATAGGCAGCATAAATTACGTGAACCAGAGCAACACGATGTACCTTTTCGGAAAATCCAATGAATGGTTCAATACGAGTCTCATAGGAGTGAGGCTTTCAGTTCCCCTTTTCAGCGGAATGCAGCATCACTATCGTGTGCGGCAATCAAAGGTTGAACTTGAAAAATTGAAGGTTACGGAGGATGATGCAAAAAAACTGATCCGGATCAATTCAGAAGATGCAGCCCGGAAACTGCTGAACAGCATCGAGGCTGAAAAACGCCAGCGCTCCAATATGGGACTGGCCGAAAGGGTTTACAACATTTCACAGGAACAGTATCAAAAGGGAGTGATCCCCTTGACCGACCTGTTAACGGCCGAAACTGCACTCAGCGATGCCCAGGCAAATCACACCTACGCCCTGGTTCAGATGAAAATTTCGGAGTTGAATTATCTGAAGGCAAACGGAAGGTTGCTTGAAATCCTGGAGTGAGAAAGAATGCGGGACACGGGACAATTTTATAGTAGATCAGTATATTAGAAAATTTGAAAATTTTTATTTCATGAAACGAATATTTATCATCAGCGCAATCATTGTAGTATTTCTTGGCGGATGCACGGCCATATTACTGCTTAACAAAAAGAGGATAGACGAAAAATCGAAGCTGGATGGAAACCTGGGCCAGATCCCGGTTTATATCTCGGAGGTAAAAAAAGCAACCTTGTCGGGCGACTTTGAGGTCAACGGATCTTTTATGCCCATGCATGAGCTTACCCTGATGTCGGAAGGGCAGGGGAAGGTTGTTGAGATGCTTATCAATACCGGGGATGTCGTTCATGCCGGGCAGGTAGTTGCCAGGTT
>CAZPWZ010000100.1:0-954 GCA_964590675.1 uncultured Draconibacterium sp. | reverse complement strand
TGCCAGGTTGGATGATGAGCTGGTCAGGAGCCAGCTTGGACTTGCAGAGGCCTCCCTGGAAAAGGCCCGGGCTGACCTTAAAAAGTATGAAGGCCTGCTTAAAGCGGATGCTATTTCGGGCCAGATGGTAGAGGACGTGAAATTGGGTCTCAAGAAAGCGGAAACCGATGTGACCACGCTGAAAAAACAGCTCGACTTTACCACGATCAAGGCGCCGATCCAGGGGACCATTACACGCCGTGCCATAGAACTGGGATCCCTGCTGATGCCCGGGTCACCGGTTGTTGACATTGTGGATGTGAGCAGGTTGAAGTTCATTGCCAACCTGGCCGAATCGGAAATCACACAGGTTCGCAAGGGGCAGCAGGTCAGGATCAGCTCAACTTTATATCCTGGAATTCAATACAAAGGGGCCGTTGTTTCGGTTGGTGTGAAGGCGGATGATGCCCGGCGATTCCCGGTTGAGATCGACATGGTGAATGATGCAGCACATCCGCTGAAGGCTGGTATGTTCGGGACCGCTTCATTCGGGACAGGATTCCCCCGTGAAACGCTGCTCATCGCCAGGAATTCGCTGGTGGGCAGCATTAAAACGCCAAAGGTCTATGTGGTTGAGAATAATGTTGCCATTCAGAAGGATATCCGCATAGGATCGGCCAACGACTACCAGGTGGAGGTGCTGGAGGGGCTGAGAGAGGGCGAAATGGTGGTCACCTCAGGCCAGATCAACCTCGACAATAATGTTAAAGTCAAAGTTGTAAACAATAAATAGTCTGCTGCCATGAGTATTACTGAACTTGCCATCAAACGGCCCTCGCTCATCGTCGTGATATTCGCCGTGCTCACATTCCTTGGCGTGATAAGCTACTTCTCACTCAATTATGAACTGCTGCCGAAATATTCGCAACCGGTGCTGGTAATTGTAACGCCATATCCCGGTGCATCGCCATCAGA